>NZ_ATNI01000115.1:0-4359 GCF_000511705.1 Thermus sp. NMX2.A1 | reverse complement strand
GACTAAGGGGGTGGAGAAGGACCTGTTGGAAGCCCTGGGCCAGCACCTGGTCTGGCGGATCGGCCGGGCCGAGGAGGAAGAGGTCCTGGTGGTGCGGGTGGGCCTGGCCTCGGCCACACCCCGCTTCCGGGAGTTGCCCAGGCTCTTGAACATCCCGGATGCCGAGGTGGCCCGCCTGGCCAAGGAAGGCCGGGTGCGGGTGGAGTGGGTGGAAGGATGAAGGCCAGGCTGCACCTCGTCCTAAACGGCCATCCCTCCCAGGGTTTACCCCTGGAACTCCAGCTGGAAGGAAACGAGGTCCGTGGGGTCTTCCGGCAGGAAAACCCCGTGCTGGGGGAGGTGGCCCTTCCCTTCGCCTCGAGGCTTAGAGGAGAGAACCTCGAGGCCAAGCTCCTCCCTCCACCTTCCCTCAAGGTAGAGGGTCGCGTGCTTTCAGGCACGAAGGGGCTGGAGCTGGAACTGGAGCTCAGTTTGGTCCTCCCCGAGGGACAAACCTGGGGGGAGCGGGCCTTTGCCCGCATCCTGGAACTCCTCTTCTCTAAAAGCCTAGAGCGGTCCCTTTCCCAAATGCCCTCCTCTCCGGTATAGTGCCTTTTAAAGGAGGTGCCTATGCTGGAGATCCGGTACCTGGGCCACTCGGCGGTCTGGCTTTCCGACGGCAAGACCAAGGTAGTCATCGATCCCTTCCTCACCGGGAACCCCGTAGCCCCGGTGGGGGTGGGGGAGGTGCAGGCGGACCTCATCCTGGTTACCCACGCCCACGGGGACCACTTCGGCGACGCCGTGGCCCTGTCCAAGAAAGGAGGCACGGTGGTTTCCACCTTTGAGATCGCCACCTATGCGGAGAAGCACGGGGCCAAGGCGGTGCCCATGAACATCGGAGGCACCTACCGCTTCCCCGGAGGGTGGCTCAAATGGTTCCCCGCCTGGCACTCCTCTAGCTTCCCCGACGGCACCTACGGGGGCATGCCCATGGGGGTGGTGGTGGAACTTGGCGGCAAGCGCATCTACCATGCTGGGGACACCGCCCTCTTCTCCGACATGCGCCTCATCGGGGAGCTGGGCCTGGACTTGGCCTTCCTGCCCATCGGCGACCACTTCACCATGGGACCGGAAGACGCCCTAAAGGCCCTGGAGCTCCTAAAACCCAAGCGGGTGGTGCCCATCCACTACAACACCTTCCCCCCCATCCGTCAGGACGGGGATGCCTTCGCCGAGAGGGCCAAGGAAAAGGGCGTGGAGGGCCACGCCCTGAAACCGGAAGGTGTGTTGGTCCTTGACTAGCCTGAAGCGCAAGGATTTCCGCTTGCATATGCTCCTGGGTTTGGGGCAGACCGCCCAGGTCTATTTGGCGGAGGCTCCCGATGGGCAAAAGGTAGCCCTCAAGCTTCCCCGCAAGGAAGTAAGGCAGGACCCCAGGCTTGCCGAGCGGTTTGCCCGGGAGGTTTCCCTTAGCCTTTCCCTGAAGCACCCCCACCTGGTGCAGGGGCTTTACGGGATACCCTTCGGCGAGGGAGCCTTCCTGGCCCTGGAGTACCTGGAGGAAGGCACCCTGGAGGAACGCCTCCTCAAGGGTCCCCTGAACCAGGAGGAAGCCATGCGGGCGCTTTTGCAGGTGGGGCAGGCCTTGCTCTTCCTGCACGAAAAGGGCTTCCTCCACCAGGATGTGAAGCCCTCCAACGTGTTCGTGGGAAAAGAAGGCTACAAGCTCGGGGACCTGGGCACCGTGCGCCCCCTGGCGGAGGCTTCCTTGGAGTATGCGGGAAGCCCCCACTACCTGGCCCCCGAGCTCTTCCTGGGGGCCAAGCCCAGCCCCAAAAGCGACGCCTACAGCTTTGGGGTGATGGCCTACGAGCTCCTCACGGGAAGGCGACCCTTCCGGGGGGAAACCCCGGAAGCTCTCCGCAACGCCCACCTCCTCCTGCCTCCCCCTCCCACTTCCCTTCCCCCCAGGCTGGACAAGGCCTTGAGGCGCCTCTTGGCCAAAACTCCTGAGGAGCGCCTGGACATCAAGGGTTTTATCGAGACTCTGGAGAACCCTTACGGCAAGAAGGAGGGCGAAACGCCAAGCAAACGCAAGGGCTTTCCCTTTTGGAGGAAATAGATGGAGCCCATCTGGTATCCCAACCCGGAGGAGATCCAGGCCACCAGGCTCTTCCGATTCATGGAGGCCCTGGGTTTCCGGGACTACGAGGCTTTCTACCGCTATAGCGTGGAGGAACTTGAGGCTTTTTACCACCAGTTTTTCACCCACCTGGGCCTACCCTGGCGCAAACCCTACGAGCGGGTCATAGAAGGTGGGTTTCCCCTTCCCCGCTTCTTCGTGGGGGGGCGGCTCAACCTGGTGGAGGCAGCCCTCAGCCACGAGCCCACCGCCTTAGCCCTCATCCACGAAACCGAGGAGGGTGGGGTGCACACCCTCACCTACGGGGAGCTTTTAGAAGAAGTGGAACGGGTGGCGGCAGGGCTTCGGGCCCTGGGGGTGGAGCGAGGGGACCGGGTGGGCTTGTGGTTCCCCATGGGCCTCGAGGCGGCCATTCTCCTCCTGGCCACCGCCTGGCTTGGGGCCATCGCCATTCCCATCTTCTCCGGCTACGCCGCCGAGGCGGCGGCGGTGCGGCTCAAGGACGCCAAGGCCAAGCTTTTGGCGGTGCAGGATGGCTTCCACCGCCGGGGAAGAAGGGTGGAGCTCCTCCTCGAGGCCCGCAAGGCCCAGGCCCTGGCGGAGACCCCCCATCTCTTGGTGGTGCGCCGGCTGGGCCTGCCCCTGGAGGCCGGGGAACTGGACTACGCATCCTTAAGGGGCGAGCCCTTCCCCGCGGAGGAGATGGAGAGCATGGACCCCTTCATGCTCATCTACACCTCCGGCACCACGGGCCGGCCCAAGGGAACCGTCCACTACCATGCGGGCTTTCCCCTCAAGGCCGCCCTTGACCTGGCCCTTCTCTTTGACCTGAGAGAAGGGGATCGCCTCTTCTGGTTCACGGACCTGGGCTGGATGATGGGGCCCTGGGCCATCCTGGGAGGGCTGATCCTGGGGGCCACGGTGTTCCTCTACGACGGCGCCCCCGACTACCCGGGACCGGAGCGGCTTTGGCGAATGGTGGAGGCCCACCGCCTCACCCACCTGGGCCTCTCCCCCACCCTGGTGCGGGCCTTGATCCCTTTGGGGGAGGAGCCCATCCGGGCCCACGACCTCAGCTCCCTTCGGGTCCTCGGCTCCACCGGGGAGCCCTGGAACCTCGAGCCCTACCTCTGGTTCTTCCGGGCGGTGGGGGAGGAAAAGAGGCCCATCGTGAACTACTCGGGGGGGACGGAGGTTTCCGGAGGCATCCTGGGCAATGTTCTGGTCAAACCCATCAAGCCCATGGGCTTCAACACCGCCGTGCCCGGGATGGCCGCGGCGGTGCTGGACCCGGAGGGGAAACCCGTGGTGGGCCAGGTGGGGGAGCTTGCGGTGCTCAGGCCGTGGCCCGGAATGACCAAGGGATTCTGGCAGGACGAGGCCCGCTACCTGGACACCTATTTCTCCCGTGTCCCCGGGGTTTGGGTTCACGGGGATCTGGCCCTACAGGATGAGGAAGGCCACTTCTTCATCCTGGGCCGGAGCGACGACACCCTTAAGGTGGCGGGCAAGCGGGTGGGGCCTGCCGAGGTGGAAACCGCCGCCATCGCCCACCCCGCCCTCAAGGAATGCGCCGCCATCGGGGTACCCCATCCGGTCAAGGGGGAGGCCATCGTGCTCTTCGCCGTGCTGAAGCCCGGCTTCTCCCCTAGCCCCGAGCTGGCCCAGGCGGTGGCCGACCGGGTGGCGGAAGCCCTGGGCAAACCCTTAAAGCCGGAAAGGGTTCTCTTTGTCCCCGACCTGCCCAAGACCCGAAACGCCAAGGTGATGCGCCGGGTGGTGCGGGCGGTCTACCTGGGCCAGGATCCCGGGGATCTCTCGGCCCTGGAGAACCCCGAGGCCGTCCGGGCCATCCAGGAGGCCGCCCAATGGTGAGAGCCCTCGCCCTTCTCCTCTTGGGGAGCCTCGCCCTGGCCTCCCCCCTGGAAGAGGCCCGCGCCCTCTACGCCCGGGGGGAGATGGAAGGGGTCCTCGCCCGCCTTAAGCCCCTCCTCCAGGGCTATGACCCCCCAGAGGAGGCCCTCCTCCTCGCAGGCTTCGCCCACCACCGCCTGGGCCAGAGGGAGGAGGCCCTTTACGCCTTCTCCCGCCTGGTGGGGACGCTTCGGGGCGGGGCGGAGGCCCTGTTTGGCTTTGGCCTTGCCCTCAGGGCTGCGGGGGACCTCGAGGGGGCAAGGAGCGCCCTGGAGGAGGCTTACAGCCAGGGCTACAGGGAGGCGGCCTCCCTCCTCCAG
>NZ_ATNI01000114.1:0-11744 GCF_000511705.1 Thermus sp. NMX2.A1 | reverse complement strand
GGGAAGTTTCTATCCCGACTGGTGGCCCAGGCGCCTTTCCCCATCCGAGCGGTGCAGGTGGATGGGGGTAGCGAGTTCATGGCGGAGTTTGAGATGGCGTGCCAAGGCCTGGGCATCGCTCTTTTTGTGCTGCCTCCCCGGAGTCCTAGGCTTAACGGGCACGTGGAGCGGCTGCAACGGACTTTTAGGGATGAGTTTTACACCCGACCTTTGCCCACGAGGGTTAGCGAGCTACAGGTGGAGCTTAATGCCTACCTGGACTACTACAACCGCAGGAGACCCCACATGGCCCTGGGTGGCCTTGCCCCCCTGGAGTTCTTGGCTAAGATACGGGAGGGGTCGGTTCCCCAAGCTGTCTCAAATGTGCTGGCCGAATACATCACCTTGACAGGTACCCAAGGGTAGGGTAGGTTAGGAGCGCAAAAGTATACGGGAGGCGACCATGAAGCGAGCCCTTATCCTCATCGGTCTGGTAGCCCTAAGCCTTGGCCTGGCGCAGAAGCCCAAGGTGGTGATAGGTACCGGGAGTACCGGAGGCGTATTCTTCTACTACGGCACCGCCGTGGCCGACATCCTCAACAAGGCCGGGGCGGTGGAGGCCCAGCCGGTGCAGACCGGTGGCTCCTATGACAACCTGCAGCTCCTGCGGGACCGAACCTCGGGCAACACCTACTACTGCGCCCTCACCACCACCGACTCCGCCTACCTGGCCTACACCGGGGAGGAGCCTCGCTTTAAGGACAAGCCAGCCAAAAACCAGCGGGTCCTCTTCTACATGTACCCCTCCTTCATCCACCTGGTGACCACGGAAAAGACCGGCATCAAGGTGGTGCAGGACCTGAAGGGCAAGCGGGTCTCCACGGGCCAGCCCGGCTCCAGCACCGAGAACCTCGCCCTTCTGGTGCTGCAGGGGGCCGGGATAAAGCCGGAAACCTTCGCCAAGCGGGAGCGCCTGCCGGTGGCAGAAGGAGCCAAGGCCCTGGCCGAGGGCACCCTGGACGCCTTCTTCTGGGTGGGGGGCGTGCCCACCAGCTCCATCGTGGAGCTCTCCCAGACCCTCGCCCGCAAAGGGGACCGCATCTACCTGGTGCCCATCGACCCCAAGAGCACCACCGCCCAGGTGGTCATGAAGAGGTTCCCGGGCCTGGTGGATCCCTACAAGGTGCCCAAGAACGTCTATAACACCCGCACCGACGTGCCGGGGCTGGCCACCGGCAACATCGTGGTCTGCCCGGACACCCTGCCCGCAGAGGCCGGCTATGCCATCATGAAGGCCGTCTTCGAGAACCTGGATACCCTCCGCACCGCCGTGGCCGCCGCCAAGGACACCAGCCTCGAGGCCACCGCCAGGCTTTACGGGAAGCTCCCCATCCCCTTCCACCCGGGAGCCGAGCGGTACCTGAAGGAGAAAGGCCTCGTCAAGTAAGCCATGCCTTAGCCCGGGTGCCCTGGAACCCTCCAGGCCCCGGGCTTTTTTGGAGGAAACCATGGAGCTAGAACATCCCAAGACTCCATCCACCCCTCTGGCCCGGCTGACCCACTGGATCCTAATCCTGGGAGCTCTTTACAGCCTGTATCTGGTCCTTCATCCCTTCACCCCCTTGGCCAAGGCCGAGATCCCCATCCTGGACATCGTCCAGCTTCAGCGAAGCACCCACGTCCTCTTTCTCCTTCTTGGGGGGTATCTCGTTTCCTTCTACCTCCCAAGGAAGCGCACCCTAGGGGCCTGGGTGTACTTCGCCTTCACCTTGATCCCCCTCTACAACTTCCTCTTTCCCAGCGTGCCCGGGGTAAACCTGCCGTGGGAGGCCAAGGCGGTGGGCCTCCTGTACTGGGGGGTGGCAGCCCTGCCTGCAATCCTCCCGCGCTTAAAACCGCCTGCCGACCTTCTAGCGGTTCTCCTGGCCCTCTTCCCCACCCTCTACCAGCTCCGCTTCTTTGAGGAGCTGGTCTACCGGGCGGTGCTTCCCGAGCCTTGGGACATGGCCATGTCCTTCGGGCTCATCATGCTGGTCCTGGGCCTGGTCTACCGCCTTCTGGGTCCGGTGATGCCTGTATTGGTCCTCTTCTTCTTCAGCTACAACCTCTATGCTGACCTCTTCCCCGGGGCCTTCAGGGGAAACCGCCAGGGAATAGACCTCCTACTGGGCAAAACCTTCAACGAAACCGAGGCCGGCATCTACGGGCTCATCACCGGGGTCTCCGCCAAGTACCTGGTCTACTTCACCTTGCTTTCCGGCATGATCGGGGCCTTGGGCCTGGGGAAGGTGGTGGCCAACCTGGCCTTAGCCCTGGTGGGCAAGCATCCCGCCACCCCTGGACGGGTTACCGGCCTGGCCAGCGTGTTCATGGGAATGTTTTCCGGCTCCGGGGCCGCGGACACCCAGTTTGTGGCCGCCCTCACCAAGCCCCTTTACGAAAGGGCCAACTACGATCGCCTGGTGGCGGCAGGCCTGGTGGCCACCGCGGGCACCATTGCCCTCACCACCCCCCCGGTCATGGGCTCCATCGCCTTCATCATGGTGGAAATCCTACAGATCTCCTACCTGAAGGTGATCATCATGGCCCTGGGGCCGGCCTTGCTTTACCTAACCGCCGTTTTGGCCTTCAACGAGTTCTACTCCCGAAAGGCGGGCCTGCCCCCCGTGGGAGCGGAGCTGGGCATGAGCCGAAGGGCCTATATCCTTCGCTATAGCACCCTCTTTTTGCCGATCCTCCTCATCATCGCCATGCTCTACATGGGCTACGAGGTGCGCACCGCCGCCAGCCTGGCCCTCCTCTTCTTCATCCTCCTCACTTATCTGGACCCCACCCTGAGGCCTAAGAACCTGGCTCCCATCTTCCAGGGGCTTTCCGAGGGCTTCCGCACCCTGCTCCCCATCGGCACAGCCGTGACCGCCGCCAACCTCATCTTCGCCATGATGGTGATTAGCGGCCTTCCCTCCAAGTTCAGCCAGCTTCTCCAGCAGGTATCGGGGGAAAGCCTCCTCCTCGCCACCCTCATCACCGCCATCTTCAGCCTGATCCTGGGCATGGGGGTGCCCCCCACCGCCACCTACGTGCTCACCTCGGCCCTCACCGCCCCGGCCATCATCGCCCTGGCCAAGCAAAACGGCATCCCCGACTCCGCCGCCATCCTCGCCACCCACATGTTCCTCTTCTACTATGCGGTCCTGGCCGATGTAACCCCGCCCGTGGCCCTTTCCGCCTACGCCGCAGCCAGCGTCTTCGGCACCAACCCCCTGGTCACCGGGGTCTATGCCGCCCGGGTAGCCCTCGCCAAATACCTGGTAGGCTTTTTCTTCCTGCTCTCCTACTCGGGCACCGCCCTCCTCATCGTGCCCGTGTTGGAGAACTCCCCTCCCGGCGAGGCCTGGGGCATGATCCTGGAGCGCTTCTTCTCCGTGGCCATCGGCATCGTCTACCTTTCCGCCTCCGCCGCGGGGTATACCCGCAGGCCCCTGGCGCGCTGGGAAGCCTGGGCTTTGGGCATCCTTGCGGTTTTCCTCTTCGCGCCCTACGGACCCCTGAACCTGGCAGCCTTCCTGCTCGGGCTTCCCTTCTTCCGCAAAGGGTTGACGGGAGCGCGCGGGAAGCCTTAGGGTAAGGCCGAAGGAAAGGAGGTAAGGCTATGAAGAGAGCCCTGTTGATCCTCTTGGCCTTGGCGGGTTTGGGTCTTGCCCAGAAGCCCAAGGTGGTGATCGCCACCGGGGGTGTGGGGGGGGTGTACTTCTACTACGGCACCACCCTGGCGGAGATCTGGAGCAAAGCCGGGGTAGCCGAGGCCCAGGCCATCCAGACCGCGGCTTCCATTGACAACCTGCTCCTTTTGGAAAACCGCACAGGCGGGGGCACCTACTACTGCGGCACCGTGTTGCCCGATTCCGCCTATTTGGCCTACACCGGCCAGCACGATCGCTTTAAGGAGAAACCCGCCAAAAGCGTGCGCATCCTCTTCGCCATGTACCCCAACTTCCTGCACATCGTCACCCGGGAGGGAACGGGCATCCGGGTGGTGCAGGATCTGAAGGGGAAGCGGGTGTCCACCGGGGCTCCGGGCTCGGGCACGGAGGTGGAGGCCTTGCTGGTCCTGCAGGCCGCCGGGATCTCCCCCAAGGACTTCGCCAAGCAGGAGCGCCTGGGGGCCCAGGAAAGCGCCAACGCCTTAGCCGAGGGCAACATCGATGCCTTCTTCTGGTCGGGAGGCCTCCCCACCGGGGCCATCACCGAGCTTTCCGCCGCCCTGGCCCGGAAGGGGCAGAGGATCCACCTGGTGCCCTTGGATCCCAAGAGCACCGTGGTGCAGACCTTCCAGAAGCGCTTCCCCGGCCTCGCCGGCCCTGGGGTGATCCCCAAGGCGGTCTACGGAACCCGGAGCGACACCCCCACCCTCATCTTCTGGAACCTCTTCGTCTGCCCGCAAAGCCTGCCGGAGGAGGCCGCCTACGCCCTCACCAAGGCCACCTTTGAGAACCTGGCCACCCTGCGCCAGGCGGTGGCCGCCGCCCGGGACACCACCTTGGAAAACGCCGTCCGCTTGGTGGGGGGCACCATCCCCTACCACGAGGGGGCCCTGCGCTACTTCCGGGAAGCCGGGGCCCTGAAGTAGGCCGGTGAAACCCGCTATTTTCCGCAACAAGCTGGCCCAGCTCCCTAGGAGCTGGGCCTTTTGGCTGACCCTGGTCCTTCTCGGCCTGGTCCGGGTGGTGGTGGTGGAGGACGGACAGCAAAAGCGGTATCTCTTCCTGAGCGCCTGGGAGCAGGGACGGGTGGAGTTCGTCAACTCGGTGACGGGGAAGCCCGTCCTCTTGGAGTTCCGCCCCTTCTTCCGCTTCCAGGACTTCCAGGCCTACACCGATCCCGAGACCGAGGCCTACTACACGGGCGGGGTCTACCCCTGGAACCAGGCCCTCGCCCAGGAGCGGAAGCGGGAGCTCGCCTACTGCTCCGAGCTGGGCCTGGCCCTAGGGCTTGGGGGGCGCTGGTTCCGAACCCAGGGGGGGTGCCTGCGCCTCCGCCTCCTCTTTCCCCCCTAGCGCAGCACCTGGGGCACCACCCGGAGGGTGAGGGTCTTCCCCTGGCGCCAGACCTCGAGGACCACTGCCTCTCCCGGCTTCTTGCCGTAGAGAACCTGGCGGAGCTGGGCGATGGAGGAAAGAGGCACCCCGTCGGCCTTGAGGAGCACATCCCCATCCACCCCCACCTGCAAGGCCTCGCCCGTGGGAAGTTGGATGTAGGCAAAGCGGCTTGGAGCCCTTAAGCCCGCCCGGGCAGCGGGGCTATTCCTCTCCACCTCCTGCACCATGAGGCCGGAGGCGGGAAGCCCGTACTGCTGGCGAAGCCTCTCCGGGTAGATGGAAAGGGGGATGAGGGACACGCCAAGCCGGGGACGGCTCCTGACGATCTCCTCCGCGGTCAGGGTCTTCCCCGCCTTCAGCTCGGGCAGGTACTGCTTCACCAGGTTGATGGGCAGGGCAAACCCCACCCCGGAGAACTGGGCGGCCCCGAACTGGCCCGTGGGGGCGAAGATGGCGGTGTTGATGCCGATCACCTCCCCGCGGGAGTTGAGGAGGGGCCCGCCGGAGTTGCCAGGGTTGATGGCGGCATCCGTCTGGATCACCTGGGGCACCAGACCCGACTCGTCCCCGATGGCCCCGGGGTTTTCCCGGATGGCGGAGACGATCCCCTGGGTCACAGTGAACTCCAACCCAAAGGGGTTCCCCATGGCGATGGCCTTCTGCCCCACCCTTATGCGGTCGGAATCCCCCAGGACCAGGGGCACCAGCCTTTCCTTGGGCGCCTCCACCTTGAGGAGAGCCAGATCCAAAGGCGGGGCCGCCCCCACCAGGCGGGCCTGGTACTCCTTGGGGTCGTTGTGGAACTTCACGGTGATGCGGCTGGCTCCCTCCACCACGTGGTAGTTGGTGAGGATGTACCCCTCCTTGTCGATGACGAAGCCCGAGCCCGTGCCCTTCTGTGGGGGCATTTGCAAAAATGGAGCAAAAAACTCAAATCCGGGGGGAAGCTGGACATTTTGAGGACGGGTCACCACCCCCACGTAGACCACCCCGTCCCCGTACTTCTCCACGATCTCCACGGTGTTGCGCTCGTACTCCAGAAGCCCTGCCTCGGCAGGTGCGGAAACAGGCTGGGAGCGCTGGGTCTGGCCGTTGCTCAACCCCCACCAGAGCACGGCCCCCGCCATCAGGGAAAGCACCAGAAAACCCACAAAGGAACGGGCTAGGTTCATACACCACCTCCCGAACTTACCTTACGCTTTCCCGGTTAGGCACCGATTAGACGAAGACCACGGTCTTGTTGCCGTGGACGAGGATGCGGTCCTCGAGGTGCCAGCGTACCGCCCGGGCCAGGACCGTGCGCTCCAGCTCCTGCCCAAGCCGCCGCATCTCCGCCACCGTGTGGCGGTGGGATACCCGCACCACGTCCTGCTCGATGATGGGCCCTTGGTCCAGCTCCTCGGTGACGTAATGGGCGGTGGCCCCGATGAGCTTCACCCCCCGCTCGTGGGCCTGGCGGTAGGGGTCGGCCCCGGCAAAGGCCGGCAGGAAGGAATGGTGGATGTTGATGATGCGCATGGGGTAGCGGGCCACGAAACCGGGGGAGAGGATCTGCATGTAGCGGGCCAGGACCACAAGCTCCACCCTCTCCTCCTCCAGAAGGGCCAGGATCCTCTCCTCCGCCTCCTCTTTCCTTCCCTTCTCCACCGGCACGTGGTGGTAGGGTATACCGAAGCGCTCCACCTCCTCCTGGTGGTGAGGGTGGTTGGAGATCACCATCCGGAGGTCCATGGAAAGCTCCCCCACCCTATAGCGCCAGAGGAGCTCCAAAAGGGCGTGGGCCGGCTTGGAGACTAAAATGGCCACCCGCTTTTTTTCCGAGGCATAGGTCAGGCGCCACTCCATCTGAAAGCGGCTTGCCACCACGTCCTGGAAGGCCCTTTCCAGGGCAGGGCGGGAAAGGTCCAGGTGGGGGGTGGTGAAGGCCAGGCGCATGAAAAAGGTTCCCCCTTCGGGATCGGTGGAATATTGCTGCAAATCGGTGATGTTGGCCCCATGGGCGTACAGGAACCCGGAAACCGCGGCCACGATCCCGGGCCGGTCCGGGCAGGTGATGAGGAGCCGCGCCTCTTCCATAGGCGCTACTATATCCCCATGGACTGGCGGACCACCGACCTATCGGACGCCCATCCCGAGGCGGAAACCCTGCCCATGGTCTTCAGGAGCTTCGGCGGCAAGACCCGCTTCCAAGGGCGGGTGCGCACCCTGAAGGTCTTCCAGGACAACGCCCTAGTGCGAAGGGTGCTGGAGGAGGAAGGCGGAGGCCAGGTGCTGGTGGTGGACGGGGGAGGCTCCCTGAAGACCGCCCTTTTGGGGGGCAACCTGGCCCGGCTGGCCTGGGAGCGGGGCTGGGCCGGGGTGGTGATCCACGGGGCCGTGCGGGATACCGGGGAGCTCAAGGAAGTGCCCATCGGCATCCTGGCCCTGGCGGCCACTCCCAGGAAAAGCGCCAAGGAGGGCCTGGGAGAGGTGGACGTACCCCTTAACCTCCCCTGGGCCAGGGTTCTTCCGGGAGACCTTCTTCTGGCCGACGAGGACGGGATTCTTCTCCTGCCCTCGCCCCAGAGCGGCGGCCAAAGCGCCGGATGAGGTCCTCCTCCTTAAGGGCCAGCAGGGTGGGCCGGCCGTGAGGGCAGACCCAGGGGGTTTGGCACTGGAGGAGGGCGTCCAGGAGGGCCTGGCCCTCGGTCCGGGACAGGGGGTGCCCTGCCTTCACCGCCGGCAGGCAGGCCAGGCGGGCCAGAAGCTCCGTGAGGCTTTTCCCCTCTCCCCTCAGGGCCTCGCGGAAGATCTCCGGAAGGAGGAGGGGATAGGGATGGAGGAAGGAAGGGGCCGCCAGGAGCCTGACCCTGCCTGGACCAAAGGCCTCGAGGGCAAAGAGGGAAGCCAAAACCTCCTTCCTCTCCGGCAAAAGGCTTTCCTCGAGGGGGGAAAGCTCCACCAAAACCGGATAGGGCAGGGCCTTCAGGCCCTCCTCCTTAAGGCGCCTCAGAAATTCCTCGTAGATCACCCGTTCGTGGGCAGCGTGCTGGTCCACCACGTAAAGGGTGTCCCCTGCCTCCGCCAGAAGGTAACTCTCCCTAAACTGCCCCAGGTAGCGCAAGCGGGGAAGCCCCGAGGGCGTGGGCGGGCTTAAGGGCATGAGGGGCCTGGGTTCGGGGAGGCTACGGGCCAGGTTATGCCTTTGGAAGGCCTCCCTCAGACCTTCCTCCACAAAGGCCTCCGCCTCCTCCAAGACCGCCACCTCCTCCTTCCTGGCATCCAGCCGCAACCGGAAGGCCTCGAGGGGCAGGGTGAGGTTCAGGACGCCCACGGGGAAATGCCCCTCGGGAAGAAGCTCCCGGTAAGCCCGGCGCACGGTCTTCAGCAAACCCTCCGGCCAGGCCACGGGGCGGCCGTTGATGGCCAGGAAGAGAAGGTCGGGCCGCGTGCGGGAGGCCTGGGGTCCGGAAAGCAAGCCCTGAAGCCGCATGCCCCCGGCTTCCCGCTCCACGGGCAAGAGCCTTTCCGCCAGGACCCGGCCAAAGGCCAGCCGGGCTGCTTCCTTAAGCCCCGCACCCGGGAAGAGGAGCCGGGCCTCCCCCTCTGCGAAAAAGGCCAGGGAAAGCCAGGGATAATGGAGGAGATAGCGCCTTAACAGTTCCGCCACCTCCCGCTCCGAGCCTTCCCCTTCCCACCCCACCACCTCCACCCGGGTCCCCGGGGGGGCCGCCACCTCCCTAACCTCCACCCGCTCCCCCCGGGCCAGAAGAAGCCCCCCGCCCACCTGAAAGCGAGGCCGGGAGCGGATCCTGAGAAGGGCGGCCTGCCTTAGGGCGTAAAGGGCCTGGCCCCGAAAGCCCAAGGCGGTGATCCTCCCGGGGTCCAGAAGCTTGCTGGTGGCGAAGGGTTCCACCGCCAAGGGAAGCTCGGCCAAGGGGATTCCCTGGCCATCGTCCTCCACCACGATCCTCCAGGTGTTTCCCTCCGGGAAAGCACGCCAGGTGTTTCCCTCCGGGAAAGCACGCTCCCGTCCCCCGCCGTAAAGCTCCACCCGCACCCTCTTGGCCCCTGCGTCCAGGGCGTTTTCCAAAAGCTCCCGCACCACGTCTCTGAGGGAAAAGAGCACCTCGCCCCGGGCCAGGAGCCCCCGGAGCTCCTCAGGAAGCGGGCGGATCACCCCTTTATGGTATCCAGGGGAGCCCCCAGGGCCAAGGCCTTGAGCTCATGCAGGAGGCAGAGGGCCTCGAGGGGGGTCAGGCGGTCGGGGTCCAGGGCGAGGAGCCTTTCCAGCACCGCCTCCGCCACCCCCTCCCTGCGGGCGGTGAGGACCTGGAGGAGGGATTTGGCCCGTTCCACCACCTCCTTGGGAAGCCCCGCCATCCTGGCCACCTCCACCCCGTAGCTCTTGGAGGCCGGGCCGGGCAGCACCTGGTGGTAGAAGGTCAGGCCTCCTTCCTCCTCCTTGGCGGCCACGTGCAGGTTTTTGAGCCGGGAGAGGGGCAGGGCGGTCAGCTCAAAGTAGTGGGTGGCGAAAAGGGTGTAGCACCGCCTTTCGTGAAGGGCCTCGGCCACGGCGGTGGCGATGGCCACCCCGTCCAAGGAGCTCGTCCCCCTTCCCACCTCGTCCAGGAGGACCAGGCTTCTCTCCGTGGCTTCCTTGAGGATCAGGGCCACCTCCTCCATTTCCACCATGAAGGTGCTCCGCCCCCCTGCCAGGTCATCGGAGGCCCCGATCCGGGTAAGGATCCGGTCGAAGAGGGGGAGGATGGCCTCCTCTGCGGGCACAAAGCTTCCAATCTGGGCGAGAAGGGCCATCAAGGCTGTCTGCCGAAGGTAGGTGCTCTTCCCCGCCATGTTGGGCCCGGTGACCAAGACGAGCTCGTGGGCCATCTCCAGGTCGTTGGGGACAAAGCTGGTGCGCCGCTCCACCACCGGGTGGCGCCCCCCGCGGATCTGAAGCCGATCGCCAAAACGGGGCCTCACGTAGCCGTAGCGCACCGCCACCTCCGCCAAGGCGGCATAGACGTCCAGCTCCGCCAGGACCCTGGCCGCCTCCCTGAGGGCCTCCGCCTCCTTCCTGGCCTTCTCCCTGAGCTCCAAAAAGACCTCCTCCTCCCGGCGGCGGATCTGGGCCTCGAGGCGGTAGAGCTCCCTTTCCCTCTCCTTGATCTCCGGCAGGGTGTAGCGCTGCCGATCCTTCAGGGTCTGGATGGCCTTGTACTCCGGGGGAACCCTTTCGTAGTAGGGTCGGGTAACCTCCAGGTAGTAGCCAAAGACGGCGTTATAGCCCACCTTCAAGGTAGGGATGCCGGTTCTGGCCTTCTCCCGCTCCTCCAGCTCCAGGAAATAGGCCACCCCCTCCCGGTGGGCCTGCCGCAGGGCATCCAGATGAGGATCATAGCCCTGGCGGATCAGCCCTCCCTCGGAGAGCTTGAGGGGCAGTTCCTCCTCCAAGGCCGCCCTCAACTCCTCCAGAAGGGAACCCAGGTCGGGAAGGACCACCTCTTCCCCCAAGAGGGCCCGGAGCTCGGGCAGGATCTCCAGGCTCCGGCGCAAGGAGCCCAGGTCCCGCGGGGATGCCCGCCCCATCTCCAGCCGGGTGGCCAGCCTTTCCAGGTCCGCCAGGCGGAAGAGGAGCCGCCTCACCCCTTCCCGCAGGGCCCCTTCCCTTACAAAGCGCTCTACCCGGTCCAGCCTGGCCTCCAAAGGACCCGCCTCCAGCAAGGGATGGCGGAGCCAGCTTTGCAACAACCTGCGGCCAAAAGCGGTGCGGGTTTCGTCCAGAACGCCGAAGAGGGTGTCCTGGCCCCGGATGGGCTCGAAGACCTCGAGGGCCCTCAAGGTGGCCTCGGGCAGGTGCATGAAGGCCCCGGGGTCGTAGGGGCGGAAGGGCCTGGGGCTGAACCCCTCTCCTTGGGTCCAGCGGGCATACCAAAGGAGCGCCCCCTGGACCCGGCGCAAGGCCAAGGGCCCCTCCCCTACCGGTTCAAAGGGAGCTTCCGAAAGCATAACGGGGAAGCGCTTCTGGAATTCTTCTACAAACTCCGGGTTTTCCCTGAGCTCCGGGGCCAGAAGCACCTCGGCGGGCCGGTGGCGGAATAGCTCGTCGTAGAGGGCGCTTTTGCTCTTAAGCAAGGTGCCCTTGAACTCCCCGGTGGACACGTCCAGAAAGGCCACCCCGAAACCATCCCCGGTGGCGATGGCCGCCAGGTAGTTGGCTTCCTTGGAAAGAAGGGTTTCCTGCACCAGGGTGCCGGGGGTGAGGAGCTGGGTTACCTCCCGCCGCACCAGGCCCTCGGCCTCTTCTGCGGGCTCCACCTGGTCCGCCACCGCCAACCGGAAACCCATTTTCAAAAGCCTTTCCGCATAGGCGTCAAAGGCCCTTAGGGGAATCCCCGCCATGGGGGTGGTGAAGTCCTTGCTGGACTTGTGGGTAAGCACCAATCCCAAAGCCCGGGCCAGCCTTTCCGCGTCCTCCCCGAAGCACTCGTAGAAGTCCCCCACCTGGAAGAGGAGGAGGTAGTCGGGGTAGCGGTCCCTGAGCTCCACGTACTGCTGCAGGAGAGGGGGAAGGGGACCCGGGCCTTCACCCTTGAGCATGGGACTCATCATAACCCCGGTATACCCCTGCATAAGCGTTTCCCCGTGCCCCCATCAGCAACAAGCTAAACGAAGCCTTACCCT
>NZ_ATNI01000113.1:0-1927 GCF_000511705.1 Thermus sp. NMX2.A1 | reverse complement strand
CACTATAGGCCTTGACAACCCCAGGCCTCCGGGCATAGAGTTGCCAGCGTACCGCAAGGGGGGAGTATGAAGAAACTCATCTTGGCTTTAAGCCTTCTGGTCCTGGCCGCCTGCCAGCAGCAGGCCACGGTGCAACCCCAGGCCCTTAGGGAAGCGGGCCAGACCTACATCGCCATCCTGGAGCCCACAGCCTCGCCCACGCTTCCCGCCCGTTTCTCCGAACGCCTTGCCGCTTTGGAAAGGGCCCACGGCCTCTCCATCCCCGCAGAGGACCGCCTCGAGGCCCTGGGGGCCGTCATCCTCCGCAACCTCACCCCCACCCAGGCCCAGCGCCTGGCCCAGGACCCCAGGGTCTACGCCCTGACCCCGGACCAGGAGGTGAAGGCCTACGCCCAGACCATCCCCTGGGGGGTGGACCGCATCGGCGCCCCCACCACCACCGCCAAGGGCGCCAACGTCTCCGTGTACGTGGTGGACACCGGCATCAAGGTGGGGCATGAGGACCTCACCAACCTGATGGGGGGGTATGCGGTGGTGAAGTGTCGGGGTAAGTGCCGCACGGCCTACGACGACGACAACGGCCACGGCACCCATGTGGCGGGCACGGTGGCCGCGGTGAACAACAGCGTGGGCGTCTTGGGCGTGGCCCCCGCCGCCGAGCTATGGGCGGTGAAGGTCCTCTCCGGCTCAGGTTCCGGCTCCACCAGCGGTATCGTCCAGGGCATCAACTGGGTGATCGGTCACAACAACGGGGGCAAGCCCAAGGTGATCAACATGAGCCTTGGGGGGAGCGGCACCGACGACCAGGATGGCCAGTACTGCCCCAGCACCCGCTCCACCAACGCCTTCCACAACGTCATCCAGAAGGCGGTGTGCGACTACCGGATCACCGTGGTGGTGGCCGCCGGCAACGAGGGCGACAACGCCGCCAACCATACCCCCGCCGCCTACGACGAGGTCATCACCGTAAGCGCCACCAACAGCCAGGACGACTGGCCCTCCTGGTCCAACTACGGCCCCGATGTGGACCTCGCCGCCCCCGGGGTTTCCATCCTCTCCACCTGGAACTCCTCCACCACCAGCTACAACACCATCAGCGGCACCTCCATGGCCAGCCCCCATGTGGCCGGGGCTGCCGCCTTGGTGCTTTCCCGCTACCCCAGCTACACCCCGGCCCAGGTGAAGCAGGCCCTTCTGCAAAACGCCGAAAGCACCGCCACCTGGCAAAACACCTCGGGGAATCCGCACCCCGAGCCCTTCCTGAACGTGAGGGGATTCTAGCCTCTCCACGAAAAACCCCCCGCCCTAGGGCGGGGGGCTGGTTTTTCCTGGGAAAAAAGAAAACCCCCCATAGGGGGTTGCACCGGCTTGGACCGCGGGGTCTTGAAAGCGCAGGAACGGGCTTCATGCTCCTTAGAAAGGAGGTGATCCAGCCGCACCTTCCGGTACAGCTACCTTGTTACGACTTCGCCCCAGTCACGAGCCCTACCCTCGGCGCCTGCCCTAAGGCTCCCGGCGACTTCGGGTAGAACCCGCTCCCATGGCGTGACGGGCGGTGTGTACAAGGCCCGGGAACGTATTCACCGCGGCATGGCTGATCCGCGATTACTAGCGATTCCGGCTTCATGGGGTCGGGTTGCAGACCCCAATCCGAACTACGCCCACCTTTTTGCGATTCGCTCCCCATCGCTGGGTCGCCTCGCTCTGTAGTGGGCATTGTAGCACGTGTGTCGCCCAGGCCGTAAGGGCCATGATGACCAGACGTCGTCCCCGCCTTCCTCCTGCTTTCGCAGGCAGTCCCCTTAGAGTGCCCGGCCTAACCCGCTGGCAACTAAGGGCAGGGGTTGCGCTCGTTGCGGGACTTAACCCAACATCTCACGACACGAGCTGACGACGGCCATGCAGCACCTGTGCTGGGGCTCCCTCG
>NZ_ATNI01000112.1:0-17878 GCF_000511705.1 Thermus sp. NMX2.A1 | reverse complement strand
TCCCATGCCCGTGCGCAGGTATCCCAGGCTACTAGAGCAGTTTCTTGAAAGTGAGGCCAAAGGAGGGCTGGTCCTCTTCTTGGCGGCTCTTCTGGCATTTATACTAGCCAACACTCCGGCGGCCACGGTCTATTTTGGGCTACGAGAAGTTCTGGTGGGTGTTCGTTTTGGCGAGTTTTCATTGGAAAAGCCGCTGCTTCTTTGGGTCAACGACCTCCTCATGGCGTTTTTCTTCCTACTGGTGGGCCTGGAGCTTAAGCGTGAACTTGTTTCTGGCGAGCTTAAGAATCCCAGAAGGGCTGGGCTAGCCTTGGCAGGGGCGGTAGGGGGGATGATCCTGCCGGCCTTTTTGTACCTGGCAATCAATCCCAGCCTGCCCGAGGCTCGTGGCTGGGGAGTACCCATGGCCACGGACATCGCCTTTGCCTTGGGGGTTTTGGCTCTGGTACCTCGGGTGCCTCTGGGACTTAAGCTCTTTCTCACTGCCTTAGCCATAGTAGATGACCTGGGGGCGGTTTTGGTGATTGCCCTCTTCTACACCGGGGGCTTAGAATCCCTTCCCTTGATCCTGGCGGTCCTGATCCTGGGTTTTGCTCTTCTGCTCAATCGCCTAGGGGTGTGGCATCTTTGGCCCTACATGCTTCTGGGGTTACTTCTGTGGTATTTTGTCCTCCAGTCAGGTCTTCATGCTACCTTGGCCGGGGTGCTTTTGGCTTTGGCTGTCCCTCTGCGGCGGGCTAGGGCTTTCCAGGGGGCTACCTCTGCCCAGGACCCCGAGGAGCTGGAGGGGGAGTTGGAAGGCCTCGAGGAGCAGGTGGAGGAAGCGCAAAGCCCCTTGCACCGTCTGGAACACACCCTTCACCCTTGGGTAGCCTTTGGGGTGTTGCCGGTTTTTGCATTTTTTAATGCTGGGGTTGCCTTGCAGGGGCTGGGGTTTGGTTCCGTGGCCTGGGGGATAAGCTTGGGTCTTCTCTTGGGGAAACCTTTGGGAATCTTCTTTGCTTCCTGGCTAGCGTTGCGGTTGGGTTTGGGCGCCTTGCCCGAAGGGGTGAACCTAAAGTCCATTGTGGGTGTGGGCTTTCTGGCAGGCATTGGCTTTACCATGGCCCTTTTCATTGCTGGCTTGGCCTTTGAAGGGGGGATGCTGGACCAAGCCAAGGTGGGGGTACTCTCCGCTTCTCTAGTGGCCGGGTTAGTGGGTGTTCTTTTGGTGCGAGCTTCCCTTGACAGGTCCGAAGCCTAGGTCCAGGATGAGGGGCGTGGTCGGCGTCCTAGCCCTGCAAGGGGATTTCCGCGAGCACAAGGAGGCGCTTAAGCGCCTGGGGATAGAGGCAAAGGAGGTGCGGAAGAAGGAGCACCTGGAGGGGCTCAAGGCCCTCATCGTGCCTGGCGGGGAGTCCACCACCATCGGCAAGCTGGCCCGGGAATACGGAATCGAGGACGAGGTGCGCAAGCGGGTGGAAGAGGGTTCCCTGGCCCTCTTCGGCACCTGCGCCGGGGCCATCTGGTTGGCCAAGGAGATCGTGGGCTACCCCGAGCAACCCCGTTTGGGGGTGTTGGAGGCATGGGTGGAACGCAACGCCTTTGGCAGGCAGGTGGAAAGCTTTGAGGAGGACCTCGAGGCCCGGGGTTTGGGTCCCTTCCACGGGGTTTTCATTAGAGCCCCAGCCTTCCGCAAATTGGGGGAAGGAGTGGAGGTGCTGGCGGAGCTGAATGGTCTTCCCGTCCTGGTACGCCAGGGCAAGATCCTCGCCAGCGCCTTCCACCCCGAGCTCACCCAGGACCCCAAGCTCCACCGGTACTTCCTAGAGCTGGCGGGTCTTTAGGGCCGCATCCGGGTGTACATCCGGGGGAAGGGAATTGCCTCGCGCACGTGGGCGAGGCCGCAGATCCAGGCCACGGTGCGCTCCAGGCCCAATCCGAAACCCGAGTGGGGCACGCTGCCAAAGCGCCTCAGGTCCAGATACCAGTCGTAGACCTCCTCCGGGAGGCCGAACTCCTGGATTTTCCTGCGTAGAAGTTCCAGGTCGTGGATTCTCTGGCTACCCCCGATGATCTCCCCGTAGCCCTCGGGGGCCAGGAGGTCGTTGTTTAGGACCAGCTCCGGGTCCTCGGGGTCGGGTTCCATGTAAAAGGCCTTGATCCGGGCAGGGTAGCGCTCGATGAAGACCGGGCGGTCAAACTGGCGGCTGAGGGCGGCCTCATGGGGGGCGCCGAAGTCCTCCCCGTAGGGCAGGGGCGGCACCTCGGGGTCCTTCTCCGCAAGCTGGTTCACCAGGGCCACCGCCTCCCGGTAGGTGAGCCGGGGGTAGTTGCCTTCCGCGGCGGGCTCGAGGGCTTTGGGATCCCGCTCCAGCATCTCCAGCTCCCTGGCCCTTCGCGTGAGAACCCGGCCCACCAGGTGGCTCACCAACTCCTCCTGCAGGGCCATGTTCTCCTCGTGGGTCATGAAGGCCACCTCGGGCTCGATCATCCAGAACTCCAGGAGGTGGCGGCGGGTTTTGCTCCTTTCCGCCCGAAAGGTGGGGCCGAAGGTATAGACCTTGCCGAAGGCCAAGGCCCCGGCTTCGGCGTAAAGCTGGCCCGACTGGGAGAGGTAGGCCTTTTCCCCGTTGAAGAGGTCCACCTCGAAGAGGTCGGTGGTGCCCTCCACGGCGCTCGGGGTGAGGATGGGGGCGTCAAAGCGCAGGAAACCCCGCTCGGCGAAGAAATCGTGGATGGCTCTTTCCAGCTCGTCCCGGATCCGCATCACCGCGAAGGGACGGCGGTGGCGGAGCCACAGGTGGCGGTGGTCCATGAGGAAGTCGATGCCGTGCTCCTTAGGACCGATGGGATACTCCCCCTGGGGAAGGCTCACCACCTCGAGGTTCCGCACCGAAAGCTCAAAGCCCCCGGGGGCCCTCTCGTCCCGCCGCACCAGGCCATGGACCTTCAGGGCGGTTTCCTGGGGGAGGTGATCCGCTTGCTCAAAGATTTCCTCCGGTACCTCCCCTTTGAAGAGGGTTGCCTGCAGGAACCCCGTGCCGTCCCGGAGGATGAGGAAGTGGATCTTGCCCTTGGAGCGCCTTTGGTAGAGCCAGCCCCTTAGCTCCACCTCCTGGCCCTCGTATTTGGCGATCTCATCAATAAAGACCCGCATACCCTTCTATCCTAAGGGGCCTCGAGGTGTTTGCCTGGCATTTACCTCTGTTCCCTACCCTGGGCATGGGAGGTGAAGGTATGAGCAAGCAGTGGCTGGTTAGGTTGTTGGCGGTGGCCTTCGGTGTCTAGAGTCCAACGGCTTTGTCCCAAGTGGCCACGGAGCTTCGCATGGCCCTGGGGGGCAAGAAGGAGCTGGCCGTCTTCTGGAAGGAGGGCCGGGTGGTGGGCCTGGTGGAGGTGAACCCTAACGCCTGGGTGTCCGCCGAGGGGGCAACCCAGGTGACCCTGATCCTGAACGGCCAGGAGCGAACCCTGCAGGTCCACCATGCGGGGAGCACCTTGGTGGACGTGAGCGTCAGCGTGGAGGGACAGGTTCGCGGCCTGTTGGAGGTGGCCCGGGGAGGCCAGGCGAAGGAAGGTTCACAGGGCCAGGGTTCCAGTGGGACGGAGGGTAGCGGCCAAGGAGGGGTGAATCTCAGGATCGGGATTGGGATCGGTGGGGGAAGGTAGAAGGACGTTTCCCCGGCCCCCCTTGACCTCGAGGGGGGCCGGGCCTTGGAATGGGGAAGACGTGCGCATCCTGGTGGTGGAGGACGAACCGGACATCGCCGAGCCCGTGACGCTTCTTTTGTCCCGGGAAGGGTATGAGGCAGCCTGGGCCCCTGACCTGGATTCGGCGTGGGAGGAGTTTTTGGCTGCCGAACCCGCTTTGCTGGTTTTGGACGTGATGTTGCCCGAGGGAGAGGATGCGGGGTTTACCTTTGCCCGTCAGGTGCGGGAGGGAGGGTATTCCGGCTCCACCCTCTTTCTCACGGCCCGGGATTCCCTGGAGGACCGGGTAGCCGGGCTAAACCTCGGGGGGGATGACTACCTGGTCAAGCCCTTCGCCCTGGAAGAGCTTCTCGCCCGGGTTCGGGCTCTTCTCCGCCGGGGAGCCCAGCACAAGGGGGGCCGCTTTCGGCGGGGGGATCTCGTGGTGGATCTGGTGGCGCGGAAGGCGTACTGGAAGGGAGAGGAGATCGGCCTGACCCTCAAGGAGTTTGCTTTGCTAGAGACCCTGTGCCTAAACCCCGATCGCCTTTTCACCCCCGAGGAGCTGGCCGATCGCTTGTTCCCGGGCCGGGATACGGCGGTAAGAATGGTGCGGATCTACATTCACCGCCTAAGGCAAAAGCTCGCCCCAGAAGTGGTGCGCACGGGGGCAGGAGGGTATGGCCTGGGGCTTCCGGAATAGGCTGCTCCTCGGGGTGGGGGTAGCGGTGGGGATCTCCGCCCTGGCCCAGCTGGGCCTGGGCTACTGGGTATTGTTGCGCGCCGCTGAGGCAACGGTCCAAAGGGAGCTTTTGGTCTTTGCCCAAAGCCTTTATCAGGCTCTGGATTTTACCGGGGCCCTGCCCGCCCTTAAGCCGGAGGGTTACAGCCTCCTCCTCCCTTTCTCCAAAGGCAGGGCGCGGGTAACGAGGGAGGGGCGAATCTACCTCAGCTACGGCGGTCCCTTTCCGGTTCCTTCCCCCTTAGGGGAGCACCGAGCGGAAAGGGGTTGGATGACCCAAGCCTGGGCCTTGCCCCAAGGGTACGCCCTGGAGGTGGCCCTGCCTGCCCCCAGTTTGGGGTATGCCCTGGGTGCGAGCCTTTTGGCCCTCCCCTTGGCCCTGGCCCTGGCCTTGGGGATCACCTTCCTGCTTCTCAAGGGCCTCCTTCGCCCTCTTGGGGAGTTGGCCCGGGCCACGGAGGTCCTTTCCCAGGAGCGTTTTCCCGAACTCGTGCCGGTTCCCACGGGGGAGGACGAGCTTGCCACCCTGGCCCGGAGCTTCAATCGCATGGTGGAGGCGGTGAGGGCTTTTTTGGAGAGGGAGCGCACCTTTACCCGGCATGCGGCCCATGAGTTACGGACGCCGGTGGCGGCTTTGCGTAGCCAACTGGAGGCCTTGGAGCGGGGTCTGGTATCGCAGGAACAGGCCCTTCCCCGCTTGAAGGCGCAGGTTTCCCGCCTCGAGGGCCTGCTGAGGGATCTGCTGGCCTTGGCGCGGGGCGAGATGACCCGGGAGCGGGTGGGGTTGAAGGCTTTGTTGGAGGAACTGGGGCGGGAATGGCCGGGTTTGGTTTTGAAGCTGGAGACGGAAGGGCGGGTATGGGGACCGCCCGATCTTCTGCGCCAGGTGGTGGCGAACCTGTTGACCAATGCTTTTCGGCACGGCAGTCCCCCTGTGGAGGTGGGGTTAAGGGAGGAAGGGGAATGGCTGGTCCTTAGCGTGCGCGACCATGGCCCAGGGGTTCCGGAGGCTCGGGTGCCCGCACTCGGTAGCCCCTTTCACAAGGGACCCTCTTCTTCCGGTTCGGGCCTGGGCTTGGCCTTGGTGCGCCACACCGTGGAGAGGTTGGGGGGAAGGGTCCAGTGGGGAAATGCCCACCCCGGTTGGCAGGTGGTCCTATGGTTGCCCAAGGAGGTTCCATAAAGCGCTGGATGGCGGTGCTGGGGCTTTTGCTCCTGGGGTGGGGCTTGGCCCTGGAACTACCCCCGTTGCCCCTTCCCCCCGTGCCCCTCCCCAAGCCTCCCGTCCTGCCGCCCCCGGTTACCCCATCTCCTTCCGACCAGGGCTTGCAACGCTTCTACGGTCAGGTCACCTTCAGCGATGGGCAGGCGCTCTTGGTGGGCGGCGTTCCCCTCCTTGGCTCCTCCCCCTGGATGGCCCTTCTGGTTCCCGGGATGGCGGTGGAGGTGGAGGGAAGTTGGGAGGGAGCGGGGTTTCGCCTCCTGGAGTTACGCATTGTGGCCCCGGCGCGCTTCTCGTATTGCCGGTAATAGGCTGGCAAGAGCCTCCGCCAAACCGCATGCCTCCACGGGAGCCACCACCCGTTGGGCCACCTTCTTGACCTGGGGCGAAGCGTTCCCCATGGCGATGCCTAGGCCCACTCCTTGGATGAGTTCCAGGTCGTTTTCCCCATCCCCCACCATGGCGCATTGGGCCAGGGTCAGGCCGTAGCTTTCCGCCACAAACCGGGCGGCCGAGAGCTTGCTCACCCCCCGCTTGGTCAGGGAGACGAAGCGCACCCCGGGCATCCTGGGGCTTTCCGCCACGTGGGCCTGGAGTTCCTGGGGCAAGGGGTCCATGAGGGCGCCCAGGGGAGCTTGGGCCTCGGCCAGTACCTGGAGGCGGACCAAAGGGGCAGGAAGCCTTAGCAGGTCCGCTTCCTCGGCCACCACGCCCAGGAGTTCCTGGTGGGCCTTTAGGAGAGGGCTATCCCCCTCTATGAAGAAGCCCCCATCGGCGGTGTAGCCCTCGAGGGGAAGCCCGAGCCTGCGGGCCAGGCGGATGGCTTCCCGGGCCGCCTCTTGGGGCAGGGCTTCCACCAGGAGGGGGTGGGCGGGAGGGGAGTGGGGATCCCGGGAAAACGCCAGGACCACCGCCCCCGACTCGAACACGTGGAGGCCCATGGGGTCCAGCCTGCGGGCGTAGGCCAGGGCGTGCCCCCGGCCCGGCCGGCCGGTGATGAGGCTTAGGCGGATGCCCTTGGCCCTTAAGGCCTCCACCGCTGGCCACACGCATTCGGGTACCCCCTCCTTGCCCACCAGGGTGCCGTCCACGTCCACGAAGACCAGCCGCACCATCAAACTTCCCCAGCGGATACCTGTACCGCCTCCCCCCCGATTTGCACCCCGTAGGGCTGGCCCGTGGGGCTGTACTCCACCACCACCTCCACCACCCCGGGGTTGCCCAGGCGGTGGCCCTGGTAGATGGTGAGGGCTACCCGGCCTTCCCGCTTGGGCACCACCCCCGCCCGGGCCAGGAGGGCACCCAAGGCGGCGTTGGCGGAACCCGTCACCGGGTCTTCCGGGATGCCGAGAAGGGGGGCGAAGTCCCGGGCGTAGAAGCTCCTTGGGCCCATGGGGGCGTAGGCATGGACGGTGGCCACCTCCAGCTGGTGGGAAAGTTCGGCCAGGGTCTTCATCTCTGGCTCCAGGGCATCCACCACCCCGGGCGCAACAAGGGGGACGAAGAGGCTCCAAAGCCCGGTGTAGGCGATGCCGTAAGGCAGGCCGCGGTGCAGGTAACGTTCGTCTGAGCCCAGGGCCTCGAGGACCTCCTTAAGCACCTGGTAAGGGGGCAGGTCCCGGAACCTCGGGGCGGGACCCCTCACCAGGGCCTTGCGGGGTTCTCCGGCCTCGTACAGGATCTCCACCGGCAGGGCCTCCGTGGGGGTGTGCAGGAAAAGCCGCTTGCTGCCCTCGGGAGCCAGGCCCAGGCGCACCAGGGTGAGGCCCAGGGCTATGGCGGCGTGGCCGGAGAACTCCACTTCTCCCGAAGGGGTGAAGAAGCGCACGGCGAACAGGGTCCCTTGCCTTTCCGTTACGAAGGCGGTTTCCGGTTCGCCCAGGCGCCGGGCTAGGCTTCGCATCTCCTCCAGGTCCATGCCCCGGGCGTCCAGCACGATGGCTACCCGGTTCCCGGCCCCCGGGGTGGAGGCGAAGGCGTCCACGATCACGTAGGGAATCCTAGCCATGGGCGATCACCATGAGGCCGAGTTCCCGAAGCTGCTCCTCGGACACCGGGCTTGGGGCCCCGGTAAGGGGGTCTTTGCCCTCCTTGTTCTTGGGGAAGGCGATGACCTCGCGGATGGAGGGGCTGGCCGTCATGAGGGCCAGGAGGCGGTCTAGGCCCCAGGCGATGCCGCCGTGGGGTGGGGCCCCGTAGGTGAGGGCCTCGAGGAAGAAGCCAAACTTTTCCCGCTGCTCCTCCTCCCCGATGCCCAGCACCTGGAACATCCTGGCTTGAAGAGCAGGGTCGTGGATGCGGATGGAGCCGCCCCCCACCTCGGTGCCGTTCAGCACCAGGTCGTAGGCCAAGGCCCGCACCTTCCCAGGATCGGTATCCAAGAGGGGTAGGTCCTCGGGATGAGGGCTGGTAAAGGGATGGTGCATGTAGGTGTACTGGCCCCTTTCCTCGTCCCACTCCAGAAGGGGGAAGTCCACCACCCATAGGAACCGGAAGCCCTCCCTGGGGAGGTCTAAGACCTCCGCCAGCTTAAGCCGCACCTGCCCCAAGGCGGTGGCCGCCACCTTGGCCGGCCCGGCCACGAAGAGAAGGGTGTCCCCCGGAGTGGCTTCCGTGGCCTCCAGAAGGCTTTGCCGCACGGGCTCCAGAAACCTGGCGGCCCCGCCTGCGAAGCCTCCCTCCTCCACCCGGGCAAAGGCCAAGCCCTTGGCCCCGTGGCGCTTGGCCAGCTCCTCCAAGTCGGCGATCTCCTTGCGGGATAGGGCCTCGGGCACCGCCAGGGCCTTTACCCTTTCCGCCTCCCGGAAAACCTGAAACTCGCTTTCCCGGAAGAGGTGCCCCACCTCCTTGAGCTCCAGGCCGAAGCGGGTGTCGGGTTTGTCCGAGCCGAAGCGCTCCATGGCCTCCTGGTAAGTGAGGCGGGGGAAGGGGAGGGGAAGCTCCACCCCCAGGGCTTCCTGGAACACGTGGGCCATGAGCCTTTCGTTAAGCTCCAGGATATCCTCCACCTCCACGAAGCTCATCTCCAGGTCCATCTGGGTGAAGTCGGGCTGGCGGTCGGCCCGTAGGTCCTCGTCGCGGAAGCAGCGGGCGATCTGGAAGTAGCGGTCAAAACCCGCCACCATGAGCATTTGCTTGAAAAGCTGGGGCGACTGGGGGAGGGCGTAGAAAAGGCCGGGTTGCTGGCGGTAGGGCACCAGGAAATCCCGGGCCCCTTCCGGGGTGCTTTTGGTCAGGAAGGGGGTTTCCACCTGGATGAAGCCCTCCCGGTCCAGGAAGTCCCAGATGGCCTTGATGACCCGATGGCGGAGGCGCAGGTTTTCCTGCATTTTCCTCCGGCGCAGGTCCAGGTAGCGGTACCTGAGCCTGAGGTCTTCGGAAACCTCCTTTTCCTCCTCTCCCCGCCAGCCGGCGTCCACGGGGAAGGGGGGTGTTCTGGCCTCGGAGAGGACCTCGAGGGAGGTAAGGGCCACCTCCACCGCTCCGGTGGGCAGGCGGGGGTTAGGCTCCGGGCGTAGGCGCACGGTGCCCCTGGCCCGCACCACCCACTCCGAGCGGACCCGTTCCGCTTCCTTGTAGGCGGGGCTTTCCGGGTGGGCCACCAGCTGGACCAAGCCCTCGCGGTCCCGGAGGTCCAGGAAGATGAGCCCCCCCAGGTCCCGGCGGCGGTTTATCCACCCCTCGAGGACCACCTCCTCCCCCACGTGTTCTTCCCTTAGGCTTCCGGCGAAGTGGGTACGGCGCATAATCCCCCAAATCTTAACGGATTCTCACGCCAGGGCGGAAAGGAGGAAGCCCAGGGCCTCCGTTTGGGGAAGGCGCACCTGTTCCCCAGTGGCGAGGCGCTTCAAGGTGACCTCACCGGTCTTTAGCTCATCCTCCCCCAAGAAGCCCACGAAGGCCGCCTTCCGCTTCAGGGCTTCCTCCACCCCCTTGCCAGGCTTCTTGGGGCTGAGGGCATACTCCGCCCGGATGCGGGGCCTTAAGGCCTCGGCCAGATAGAAGGTTTCGGCCACCGCTTCCTCCGTGAGGGGGATCAGGTAGACGTCGGGTCCTTTCTCTTCGGGAAGGCCGAATCCCTCCGCCTCGAGGGCCAGGGCCACCCTCTCCACCCCGAAGGCGAAACCCACCCCGGGTACCCTCGGCCCCCCCAGGAGCTCGGAAAGCCCGTCGTACCTTCCCCCACCCCCCAGGGCGCTCTGCGCCCCGATCTCCGCATGGTGCACCTCAAAGGCGGTACGCACGTAGTAATCCAGGCCCCGCACCAGGGTTGGGTCCAGTTCGTAGGGCACGGAAAGCCTTTCCAGATGGCGTTCCACCGCCTTCAGATGGGCCTTCGCTTCCTCCCCCAGGAAGTCCAGCATGGGCCGGATGTTGAGCTCCTTGAGGAGGGCCTGGTCTTGCTCGCTCTTGGAGTCCAGGATGCGCATGGGGTTGAGCTCCAGGCGCTCCTGGGAATCCTGGGAGAGGGCCTCCCGGTGGGGGGAGAGGACCTCCCGTAGATAGGCGTTGTAGCGGGCCCGGTCCTTGGGGTCCCCCACGGAGGAGAGCTTGACGGTGAGGCGCCTCAAGCCGAGCTCCTTAAGGCTTTCATACAGGAGCACCACGGCCTCCGCATCCAGGATGGGGCTTTCCGAGCCCAGGGCCTCGTAGTTCACCTGGTGGAACTGGCGGTAGCGCCCCTTCTGGGGGCGCTCCGCCCGGAACATGGGCCCCGCCATCCAGAGCCTCACGGGCTGGGGCCAGACCTTCATCCCGTGTTCCAGATAGGCCCGCACCATGGCAGCGGTGCCCTCGGGGCGCAGGGTGAGGGAACGCCCACCCCGGTCCTGGAAGGTGAACATCTCCTTCCTGACGATGTCGGTGGAGATCCCCACCCCCTTCTCGAAGACCTGGGTTTCCTCAAACACCGGGGTGATGAGTTCCAGGGCCCCCGCCGCCTCCAGCACCCGGCGGGCGGTGGCCACGATGTGCTGGTGGAGCCTTAGCTCTTTGCCGAAAAGGTCCTTGGTGCCGCGCACGGCCATACCCCTTCACTTTACCCGAGGGCGAAGGCTATACTGCAGCCATGCCCTCGAGGGGTTCCGTACGGGGGTTTCTGGTATTCCTCTACCTCCTCCTCACCCTCACCGCCTCCACCGGGGTGGCCCTGCAGATGTACCTCATGCAGGTGCAAAACCCCGGCCTCCGGACGGATCTCTGCCAGGCCCCTGGGGAGGAGAGGGAGGTGGACCACTCCCTCTTCTGTGGCCTGCAGGTCTCCCCGGGTCTGCCCCCCATAGGGGAGGTGGCGCCTCCTGCGCTGGTGCGGGTGCTCCAGGCCAGGGTTGCCCCCGTGCCCGGCTATCCGGAACCCCAGGGAAGGGCTTTTTCTCCCCGCTCCCCTCCTTTTGCCCTGAAGATCGTCGCTTGAGTTGGGCAAAGGCTCTTTGGGCAAAAGGAGGGGAGAATCTTGGAAGCAGTGGTGTACACGGAAAGTTTGCAGCTTTATGCCCTGGTGCACGGGGCGCTTGGCCCAGCCGGTTGGAAGGTGTACTGGAAGGAAGGCCGTGGCCTGGCCCTGGCGGGGCTGGACCAGATGGAAAAGGGCGAGGTGCTTCTTTGGGCCACCCCTTGGGGGCTTAGGGCCTATGACCCTTGGGGCATGATCTTCCTCACCCGTCGGGACGATCCCAGGACCTTGGCTTCAGGCCTTGAGGGACGGGTGGGCCTGCGGCTTCTTCCAGGAGAAAAGGCAGTGTTGTGGGCAGTGGGAAACGGAGTTCCCCCGAGGGTGGGGGCCTTGGCCCAGGCCCTAGGGTTTTCCCGGGACCGGGCCCGCTTTTTCCTGAAGGGACTCATCAACAAGTTTGGCCTGGGGGAGGAAGGGTTAGTCCACCTGGCCCGGCATCAGGTGAAGGTAATGGGGCTTAAGGACCACCTGGAGTCTCTGCCCGGGGCGTAGGTTCAAACGGGCTTGGACGTGCCTGGGAAGCAGGATCTGCAAGCGGATGGATCCCTGGAACACCCCCCGGTAGGCGAGGCCTTCCGGATGAAGGCTTACCAGCACGCCCTCTAGGATGTTTTCCGGGGGTGGAGGCCGGTCCTGGCGCACCACGATGACCTCCTCGGCCCGGATGCCCACCCAGGCGGTATCCCCGGGCTGGGCCCAGGAAGGGAGGGAAAGGCGGAGATGAACCCTGTTGACCTCCACGCCCCCAGGTCCTATGCGGGCCGGGAATAGGTTTTCGTAGCCCAGCAGCCTGGCCACCAGAAGCTGGCTTGGGGCGGAGTACACTTCCTCGGGCGGGCCTTCTTGCAGGATGGTTCCTGACCCCATCACCACAAGCCAGTCGGCCATGCGGGCCAGGATGGGGTCGTGGCTCACCGCCAGGGTGGGGATGCCTTCCCGGCGGATGAGTTCCACCAGCTCCACCAGAACCTGGTCCTTGGTGAGGGGGTCCAGGGCGCTGGTGGGCTCGTCCAGAAGGAGAATCTCCGGGTTCCTGGCCAAAGCCCGGGCGAGGGCCACCCGTTGCTTCTGGCCGCCGGAAAGCTGGCTTGGGCGCTTGTGGGTGTGCTCCTCGAGGCCAACCCGCTCCAAGAGGGTCAGGGCCCTAGCCTTGCGGTTTGCTCCCGCCAGGGGAAAGGCCACGTTCTCCCAAGCGGTCATATGGGGGAAGAGGGCCAGGTCCTGGGGCAGGTAACCCACGGGCCGTCTTTCGGGGGGAAGGCCCCCATAGGGCCTGCCCTCGGCGGGCACCAGGCCTGCCAGGGCCTTGAGAAGCGTAGTCTTGCCTACGCCGCTTTCCCCGAGGAGCACGGTGAAGCCCTGGATGTGGAACCGGGCCTCGAGGGCGATGGGTTTTCTTATGCGGTAGTGGACTTCCATGCCCGCCCCTTAGCTTCCAATAGCCGTACCAGCACCAGGAGGGCCAGGCTGAGGCCCAGGAGGACCAAGGAGGCCCGGGCGGCTTCCTCAAAGCGCAGGGCCTGTACCAGATCGTAGATGTAGATGCTCACCATCTGGGTTTTCCCGGGGATGGAACCACCCACCATGAGAACCACCCCGAACTCCCCCAGGGTGTGGACGAACGCCAGAAGGGTGCCGGAGAGAAGCCCAGGCCACACGAGAGGGAACACCACCTTGCTCCAGACCTTCCACCAGGGGCTTCCCAAGGTGCGGGCTACGTCCAGAAGATTGCGGTCTAGGGCCAAAAAAGCCTCCCGGTAGGCGGTGAGGGCAAAGGGCAGGCTGAAAAGGACGCTGGCGAAGACCAGGCCTTCAAAGCGGAAGGCCCAGGAGAGGCCGGTGATTCGGACCCAGGGTCCCTCGGGGCCCAGAAAGAGTAGGACATAAAAGCCCAGCACCGTGGGGGGCAGGACCAGGGGTAGGAGGAAGATGGCCTCCAGGATGGATTTGCCTGGGAAGCGGCGAAAGGCCAGAAGCCAGGCCAGGGGAACGCCCACGAGGAGGAGGAGGAAGGAGGCGAGAAGGGCCACCTCTAAGGAAAGGCGAAGGGCAATCCAGAAGGAGGGGTCCATGCTACTCCCCGGGTAGGAGGAAACCGTATCGCTGGAAGATACGCCGGGCCTCAGGGCTTCCCACGAAGGTGTAGAAGGCCATCACCTCGGGCCGCTTCCTCCCTTTCAGGATCACGTAGTCCTGCTCCAAGGCGAGGTGGCTTCCCAAGGGGGCGAGCCAGTACACCCCGGGGCGGGAAAGGCTTTCGTGCACCGCCAGGGAGAGGGCCAGGATGCCGGCCTGGGTGGCGCTTAGGGCCAGCTGGGCGGTGTGGGAGATGTTCTCCCCGTACACGAACTCAAAGCGGGGCTTGCCCTGGCGGAGGGGCGTGGCATCCCAGTAGGCCTCCACCCCCTGGGAGAGGCGTTCCCAGGGAATCTCCTCCCAGGAGAGGTTGGGAAAGGGTTTCTTCAAGCCGGGAAGCGGGGCATCGGCCCGGCGCCTTAGAAGGCCGTAATGTTCCAAGAGGGTGACGGCGGCCCGGCCGTAAGGAGCATGCACCGGGTTGGCGATGGCCAGCCGGGTGATCCTGGGGTCCTTGAGGGCCTCGGGGCTAGGCTCAAGGCCCAACTTCCGGTCCAGCCAGATGACCATGCGCCCGATGGCGTAGGGCCTGCGGGTTCCGGCCTCCGCCAGGCCTTTTTTTTCCAGGAGCTCGGGGTAGAGCCTTTCCGCGGAGAAGTACAGGTCCGCCTCGAGGCCCTGGACCAGCTGGGTATAAAACTTTCCCGAGGAGCCGAAGCTCAAGGAAACCTTGATTCCTGGGTTTTTGGCCTCAAAGGCTCGGGCGATCTCCGTCAGGGCGTACTGTAGATCCGCAGCGGCCACCACCCGTACCTGGGCCTGGGCCAGGCCAGCCCCCCATAGGACTGCCCACACCGATAGAACTGCGAGCGGGAAAATCTTCACCTTGCCACCTCCTTTGCAACCGCGGCAGGCGGCGGGGTTGCCCCCACCACCCCGGGGCCATAAGCCCGGCCCGGAAGGCCCATGGGGTCTATCCGGGCTCGGAGGCGGCCTCAGTTTACTTTTGGGTGGCAGGCCGCTTCAACCCACGGCCCCTTGGGAGAGGAGGGGTGAGGGCCTTGCATAAGTTTGCACGGTTGCGCTATCCTATAAGCCTCATGGTGGGAGACGCCCTCACCCGGCCCAAGGATCTTTTGGACTTCTCGGCCTACGGTCGCCAGGAGATCGAGGCGCTTTTGGCCTTGGCGGAGAGGCTGAAAAGGGAGCGCTACCGCGGGGAGGACCTTAAGGGAAAGGTCCTGGCCCTTCTCTTTGAGAAGCCCTCCTTGCGCACCCGCACCACCCTCGAGGTGGCCATGCTTCACCTGGGAGGGCACGCCGTCTACCTGGACCAGAAACAGGTGGGCATCGGCGAGCGTGAGCCTGTGAGGGACATAGCCAAGAACCTGGAGCGCTTCGTGGAGGGGATCGCCGCTCGCGTATACCGGCACGAGACCGTGGAGGAACTCGCCCGCCACGCCCGCATCCCGGTGATCAATGCCCTTTCCGACTGGGCCCATCCCTTGCAGGCTCTGGCGGACCTCCTCACCTTGAAGGAGGCCTTTGGGGGATGGGAGGGCCTCGAGGTGGCCTGGGTGGGGGATGGCAACAACGTGCTGAACTCCCTTCTTGAGGTGGCTCCCCTGGTGGGCTTGCGGATGCGGGTGGCCACGCCCAAAGGGTACGAGCCCGACCCCAGCCTTTTGCAAAAGGCGGGGGCCTTTTTCACCTATGACCCTAAGGAGGCAGCCTCGGGTGCCCACGCCCTTTACACGGATGTCTGGACCAGCATGGGCCAGGAGGAGGAGCGGGAGAAGAGGCTTAGGGATTTTAATGGCTTCCAGGTAAACGGGGAGCTCTTGCGTCTCCTAAGGCCCAAGGGTATCTTCCTGCATTGTCTGCCCGCCCACTACGGGGAGGAAACCACCGAGGAGGCGGTGCACGGGCCGCGGAGCCGGGTCTTTGACCAGGCGGAAAACCGTCTCCACACCGCTAAGGCCGTCCTCCTGTGCCTGCTAAGCTAGGGGTATGGTCCGGCCCTACCGCTTCTCCCTCGAGGAGTTTCTACGGCTTCCCCTGCCCGAGCGGGGTGTGGAGCTTTTGAGGGGGGAGATATACCAGATGGCACCTATTGGATCCCGTCATGCGGATTTGGTGGATCGGTGGGCAGAAGTGCTCCTTCGCACCTTTTCGGGCAGGGCCCGGGTGCGGATACAAGGTCCTTTCGCTATTCCGCCAGACACCTATCTGGAACCTGATCTCCTTCTGTGCCAGTTGAAGGATTACCGGGAGCGCTATCCTGTTCCCGATGAGGTGCTCTTGGCAATAGAGGTCGCGGACACCAGCTTGGAATACGACTTAGGAAGAAAGGTTCCCCTTTACGCCCAGGGAGGGGTTCTGGAGGTTTGGGTACAGGATTTAACTCAGGGCCGCCTCTTGGTCTTCCGGGGTCCTGCGGGCGACCACTACCGGGAGCAGCTTTGGCTTTCCCCTGGGGAAAAACTGGCTCCCTTGGCCTTCCCTGACATTCCTTTGGAGGTGCCGTGGTAAGGGTGGGGATCATCGGGGCCTCGGGGTATGGGGGAGGGGAGCTGATTCGCCTGCTTAAGGCCCACCCCGGGGTGGAGCTGGTAGGGTTTAGCAGCCGCAAACACGAGGGGAAACCCCTTTCCTCCGCCTGGCCCCAGCTATGGGATAAAGGGCTTTTTGCCACCCTGGAGGAAGTACTGGAGCAGGCGGATGTGGTCTTTTTGGCCTTGCCCAACGGGCTTGCCATGGAGCTTGCTCCAAGGGCCTTGAAGGAGGGCAAACGGGTCATAGACCTCTCCGGGGACTACCGGCTTCCTCCGGAGGTTTACGAATCCTGGTACGGGATCCCCCACAAGAGCTCAGGGCTTTACCGGGAGGCAGTCTATGGCCTTCCCGAGCTGCATCGGAAGGAGCTTGGGGGGGCGCGCCTGGTGGCCAACCCCGGGTGTTACGTGACGGCCACCACCTTGGCCTTGGCCCCTCTGGCGGCGGAAGGTGTCCTGCGGGGGGCCTTTGTGGTGGGTTTAAGCGGGGTCTCCGGGGCGGGCAGGGAGGGGGAGGGTACCTTTTTTGCCGAGGTGAACGAGAACCTTAAGCCCTACAAGGTGGGGGGTGTCCATCGCCATATACCGGAGATGGAAAGGAACCTGGGCCGCCTTTTGGCCCAGGGGCGCCCGGTGCGCACCCATGGGCCCCTGGGAGAGGTGCGCCTTTCCTTCGTCCCCCACCTGGTACCCATGACCCGGGGCATCTTGGTCACGGTGGAGGCGGAGGTGGAAGGGAACTGGAGCCAGAAGGCCCTGGACGAGCTTTACCAGGACTTCTACGCCCAGGAACCTTTTGTGCGGGTCACCGAGGCCTTGCCGGAAACCAAGGGCACCTATGCTTCCAACCGGGTGGATGTGAAGCCTCTTTTTGAAGCGAGAACGGGGCGTGTTATGGTGTTTGCCGCCTTGGACAACCTGGTGAAGGGGATGGCGGGGCAGGCGGTGCAGAACCTGAACCTGATGCTGGATCTGCCTGAGGAGACCGCACTTCCCAAGGAGGGTCTATGGCCGTAAGGCTTCCCCGGGGTTTTCGCGCCGGGGCTACCCGGGCGGGCATCAAGCCTTCTGGCAAGCCCGATTTGGCCCTACTGGTGTCCGGCCTCCCCGCTTCCTGGGCCTATGTGGCCACGCAGAACCGGGCTGCCGCACCTTCCATTCACCGGGGTAGGGCCCTTTATGCCCAAGGAGGTGCGTTGCGGGCGGTGGTGGTCAACGCCGGCAACGCCAACTGCGCCACCGGGGAGCGGGGCTTTTTGGACGATCGCCGCATGGCCGAGGTTGCTGCCCTGCGCCTGGGAGTGCCCGTGGAGGAGGTCTTGACTGCTTCCACGGGGGTCATCGGGGTTCCCCTTCCCGTGGAAAAGGTGGAAACAGGTTTGCCCCAGATAGAACTTACCCCCTACGCCGATGCCTTTGCCGAGGCTATCCTCACCACGGACTTAGTTCCTAAGGTAGCGGAGGCCGAGGTGGAGGGGGCGAGGATCGTGGGTATCGCCAAGGGCAGTGGGATGATCCATCCCAACATGGCCACCATGCTGGCCTTCGTGGTGACGGATGCCGCTTTACCCCAGGAGGCCTTGAGGGAGGCCTGGCGGGGCATCGTGGACCGCACCTTCAACCAGGTGACCGTGGACGGGGATACCTCCACCAACGATCTCGCCCTGGTGATGGCGAACGGGGCTTATGGCGCGGTGCCCCTCGAGGCCTTTTTCCCGGCCCTTGAGGCAGTGGCCCGGGAGCTGGCGAGAAAGATCGCCCGGGATGGGGAGGGAGCCACCAAGCTCATGACCGTGCGGGTGGTGGGGGCAGGCACGGAGGAGGAAGCCAGGCGGGCGGCCCGGGTGGTGGCGGGCAGTACCCTTTGGAAGGCGGCTCTTTACGGCAACGACCCCAACTGGGGCCGTATCCTGGCGGCTTTGGGCAATTCGGGGGCGCGGTTTGACCCCTTAAGGGTAAGGATCCAGGTCCAGGGTATTCCCCTTTATGCCGGGGGTGCCCTTCCCTTTGACCGGGAAAGGGCCAGCCAGGCCATGCGGGCGGAAGAGGTGGACGTCTTTGTGGACCTGGGGGAGGGACAGGGGGAAGGGGTGGCTTGGGGGTGCGACCTGACGGAGGGGTACGTTAAGATCAATGCGCTCTATACGACATAGGTTTTC
>NZ_ATNI01000111.1:0-762 GCF_000511705.1 Thermus sp. NMX2.A1 | reverse complement strand
TGAACCCGGACAGACACATGTGAGACGCTGAATGGGATAAAAAGATGGGGAACCGACCCGAGAGAGGAGGTTCCCCATATGCAGCTTACCACGGTTGGCCGAACGATATGGAAAGGAGCTAGCCAAGGGGCAAGACTGGCCGAGGCCGGGGCAGGCGACCCGGATGTCCAGGGACGCCTGCGCAAGGTGAAGTTGGTGAAAGCCCTGCGGGAGGGCAAGAGGAGCTGGGGGGAGATTCAGGAGCTTTTGGGCATCAGCCGGGCCACCTACTACCGCTGGGAAAGGGCCTTGAGGGAGAGGGGCCTAGCCGGACTAAAGCCCAAGTCCCGCTGCCCCAAGCGTACACGGGGAAAGGTGCAGTGGAAACCTGAGCTCCTGGTCAGGGTAGAGGTTCTCCGGAGGGCGAACCCCACCTGGGGGCGGTGGCCCATCTGGCTGACCCTCCGGAAGGAGGGTTTTTCGGTGAGCGAACGCACGGTGGGGCGTATCCTGGCTTACCTGGAGGGGAGCGGACGGGTGGAGAGCGTGGCCAGTTTTTTGGCCAGGAGGGGAAGGGGAAAGGGAAGGGGAAGGCCAAGGAGACCCTACGCCCGACGGAAGCCCCGGGGATATCAACCGCAAGCCCCTGGGGACCTCATCCAGGTGGACACCCTGATGGTGAGCCTGGGGCCTGGGGAGGTGGTGCGGCACTTTTCGGCGGTGGACCTGTTTACCCGGTATGCCCTGGGGGAGGTGCATAGCCGGGCCACGGCGAGGCTGGCA
>NZ_ATNI01000110.1:0-821 GCF_000511705.1 Thermus sp. NMX2.A1 | reverse complement strand
GGGTTACCCTGGAAAAGGCATGACGTACCTCCTTTTCCATCTCACCTTTATCCTACCCCCCCTCATCCTTCTCCTGGCCCTTGCAAGGCCCAAGCCCCCAAGACTTTGGGCTTACCTGCTCATGCCCCTCATCGCCCTGGCCTACACCACCCCGTGGGACAACTACCTGGTATGGAGGGGGGTCTGGGGTTATCCAGAGGAGCGGATTCTCCTTCGCCTGGGTTATGTCCCCCTCGAGGAGTACCTCTTTTTCTGCCTCCAGCCTCTTCTTACGGGAGCCTTCCTGTTTAGAATTGCCGGGCATCCCCCCAAGGCAAGAGGGGGCTGGATCCGATGGGTAGGAGGAGGGATCTGGCTTCTGGCCTCGGCCCTAGGTGTTCTCCTGGTGGCCCTCGATGGTCCTTACCTCTACCTGGGCCTTATACTCGCGTACTTCTCCCCCGTTTTTCTACTCCAGTGGACCTTTGGAGGTGACCTCCTTGTAGCCTGGTACAGGCCCCTCCTCCTGGGCACGATCGTGCCCACTATGTATCTCTGGGCTGCAGATTTCTGGGCCATCACCCAGGAAAACATATGGTGGATCTCAGAGGCCTATACCCTAGGGGTAAAAGCCTGGGGTTTGCCCATTGAGGAAATGCTCTTCTTTCTTTTCACTAACTTGGCTGTGGTCCAAGGAATTCTCCTAGCCTGGCACCCCGAGGCCCTAAGGAGGCTGCGGTGAAGTTGGAACCCGACCGCCCTTTGGCCCGATTCCTTAAGGCACTCGTGGAAGGTATTTTTTGGCGAAGCCTCAGGAACAACTTAAGAAGCGTATACTTACT
>NZ_ATNI01000109.1:0-17279 GCF_000511705.1 Thermus sp. NMX2.A1 | reverse complement strand
GATATGCCCCACGTGATCTGTGAACCCTGCATTGGCGTAAAGGACAGGTCCTGCCAGGAGGTTTGCCCCGTGGAGTGCATCTACGATGCCGGGGAGCAGCTTTACATCCACCCCGATGAGTGCATTGACTGCGGGGCCTGCGTGCCCGCCTGCCCCGTGAACGCCATCTTCCCCGAGGAGGATGTTCCCGAGCCGTGGAGGGAGTACATAGAAAAGAACCGCCAGTGGGCCCGCACTTTGCCCAACGTCCATACGCTCGGATAGCTGGATGTCAGCGGATCAGATCCGTAAGGGCCTGTGGGTTGGGGATCTCCACCCGCCGCCCCTTCAACTGGATCAGGCCCTGGCGGTAGAGCTGGCCCAGGTTGCGGGAAACCGCCTCGGGCACGGTGCCCAAAAGGGCGGCAAGCTCCGGGTTGGTGGGCAGGTGGAAGCCCTGCCCCTCCTGGGAAAGCTTCTCCAGGAGGAACTCGCAAAGCCTCTCCCGCACCTCGTGGAAGACCAGGCGGTCCAGAAGGTGCAGAAGCTGCCCCTGGCGGCGGGCCAGGTACCGGATCAAGGCCCGGGCTAAAGGAGGGCGGGCTTCCACTAGCTGGAAGAAGCGTTCCTTGGGAATGGCCAGGACCTGGCTATCCTCCAGGGCCTCGGCGCTGGCGGGGTAGGTGGGCCGGTCCAGGAAGAGGGCCACCTCGGCCAGGACCCGTCCTGGGCCTTCCAGGTGGAGCACCACCTGCTTGCGCCCCTCGGGATCCAGCTTGTACACCTTGATGAGGCCCCTTTCCACCACGAAGAGGGAGCGCACGGGCTCCCCCTCGAGGAAAAGCACCTCCCCCCGCTTTAGCCGCCTGGCCCTGGCCTCGTGTTCCAAGGCCTTGAGGTCCTCGAGGGCCAGGTCTCGGAAGAGGGGAACCTGCTTAAGATCCATTCCTTACCCCTTCAAGAAGCTCAGGCGCCTTTGTGCCTCCTCCAGGAAGGGCTCCAGCTTTAAGGCCCTGGCGTAGGCTTCCTTGGCCACCTCCAGGTAACCCAGGGCCTCGGCCAGCTCCCCCAGGCGCAGGAGGCCGGCAAGGGCCCGGTCCTGCAGGTAGCTTCTCTCCGCCTCCGCCCACTCCCCGTAGGGGTCATCCCCGAAGAGGGGGCCCTTGTAGAGGTCCAGGGCCTGCCTTAGCGTTTTAAAGGCGGAAAGCCCGTCCTCAAGATCGGCCTTGCGCATGAGCTCCTCAAAGCGTTCAAAGTCCAGGAAACGATCCTCGGGAAGCTTCAAGCGGTAGTATTCCCCCTCCCGCTCCACAATGCCAGGCAGGGTTTTGCGCAGGTAGTAAACCAGGGTGTAAAGCTCCTGTTTGGCCTTTTCAGGCGGCAGGTGAGGGCAGAGGGTTTCGCAAAGGTCTTCCACGTAAAGGGCCCGGTCCTTGTTGGCCAGAAGGTACTTGAAAAGCTGGTACGCTCCAGCCCGCCCGAAGCTTTTGGGGGTGAGCTCTTTCCCCCGGTACCGCAGGCGGAACTGGCCCAGGGCGTAGATCTCCAGCTCCGGCGAGCCCGGTTTCTCCTGTGGGTGCAAGGGGGGAAAGAGGAAGGGAGTGGCCAGGCGGGAAAACCAGAGGGTAGGAGCCGCGGGACGGGTGGCGGGCTTGGGGGGACGGGCATGGAACAGGGTCACCATGGCCACCACCTCCCCCCGGGCCCAAAGGGGCAGACAGGTCCTGGGGCGTCCATGGGCTTCGGGGCAGGGAGGAAGGCCGTTCTTGTAGCCCACCACTTCCCCTTTCCAGGCGGGGCAGTTTTGCATCTCGCACGGGGGGACCAAACCGGCTTCCCACCTCTCCCCGCTTCTGGCCACCACCCGGACCCCGGTGGCCTGGCTTAGGCGGCGGATCTCCTTGAGGAAGGCCAAACGGGCCTCGGAAACCTCGCCCCGGTAGAGGTGCTGGTGAAGGGCCTGCAGGCCCACCTCCCCTAAGCGGGTGAGGAGGGTGTACAGGGTGCTGGCGAAGAGAGGCCCGATGCGGGAGAGGGTTTCCAAGGGCTCCTGGTGGTCCAGGTCCGGATCCCGGGAGGCCAGGTTCAGGACGCCGATGAGCCCCTGCGGAAGCTCTAGGGGGTAGCAGATGTAGGTCTGGTATCCCAGTTGCTTTACCTTCTGGCGCAGGTACCTGGGGTCCTCCCCCAGGGCGTGGGTGAAGAGGGGTTCCCGCTTCAGGGCCACGATGCCGGGGTACCCCTCGCCCAGCTGGAACCAGGGTCGTTCCAGGAAGGCCTCGCGGTGGAGGCCCTCGTAGGCGGTGAGGATCAGGTGGTGGCCCTCGGGGTCGATCAGGAAGAGCTCGGCGGCCTCCATGCCTAGGGCCAGGCGTAGGGCGCGGAGGAAGTCCTCGAGGGCCTGCGGGAACCCCTCGGGGTTACGCAGAAGGTGCTGGGTCAGGCGGGAAAGCTCCAGAAGGAGATCTGGGGGCTCGGCCCGCTCGGGGTAGAGCTCCACCAGGAAGCCGCCCTCCTCCCGGTAGCCCAGGCAGCGAAGGCGCTTCCCCTTAAAGAGGAGGGGGGTGCTGGCCCGGTAAGCCCCCCGCCGGAGTTCCCGTTGCACCGGGCAGCGGGGACAAAGGGGGCGGCCGAAGGGGTCCTGCCCCTGGACCAGAAGGGCGCAGGGGAGGCCATCCCCTTCCAGGCCCAAGGAGGCATCGGCCTCGAGGACCGTGGCCACTCCCTTGGGGTCTAGCCGTAGCCGGGCCAAGGGCTTCATCGCCTCCCAGGATAGGGGGCTTCTTCTAGGACGAATGTCCCGGGAAGGGAAGTGGGCGCCAGGCCCCCTCCCCACACTGGAAGCCGGAGGTGAGGATGAAGGGCAAAAGGTTCTTTCCCCTGGCCTTGCTCCTGGCCCTATCCCTGGCCCTGGCCCAGGATGGGAAGGCCCTTTACGGCCAGCACTGTGCCGCTTGCCACGGGTCTGAGGCGCAGGGCATCCCCGGGGCCATTCCCCCTTTGGCGGGGAACCCACGGGTACAGGACGAGGCCTATGTGGTGAAGGTGGTGCGGGAGGGGCTTTCCGGCCCCCTGGAGGTAAATGGGGTGACCTATAGCGGGGTCATGCCCCCCATGCCCCAGGTGTCCGAGGCCCAAGCCCGGGCCATCGCCCAGCATCTCAAGGGTTTATCGGGTACTCAGGCCGAGGCCAAAGCGCCAGCTCCCCAGGTGCAAGGGGATTCCGCTTTGGGCCGGGCTCTATACCTGGGGCAAAAGGCCTTGCAAAACGGCGGGGCACCCTGCCAGGCCTGCCACACGGTGGCGGGCGTGGGCTTCCTGGGCGGGGGGTCTTTGGGCAGGGACCTCACGGATGCTGCCAAGCGCCTGGGGGGCGAGGTGGGGCTTACCGGTTTGTTACAAAACCCCGCTTTCCCCGTGATGCGGGAAGCCTACAAGGGCAAGCCTTTGACCGAGGTCGAGGCGGCGGCTCTGGCTGCCTTCTTGGTGCAGGTGTCCAAGGAGGTGCCAAGGCCCGCCTCCCTGTATCTGGGCCGGTTCTTGGTAGCGGGATTGGTCCTTTTGGGACTGCTCTTGCTTTACCAGGCCATCCTCTGGCAGCTAAGGCCTAAGAGCCTGGCGGAGCGCATCCAAAGCCAGCTTAGGAGGTAAACATGAAGGATTGGATCAGGGAAATAGAAAGCCCAGCGGAAAGGAAGTGGGAGGAGTTCTACCGCAACCGGTTCCAGCACGACAAGCGGGTGCGCACCACCCACGGGGTGAACTGCACGGGGTCTTGCTCCTGGGAGGTCTTCGTCAAGGACGGGGTGGTTACCTGGGAGCTTCAGGCCACGGATTACCCGAGCCTCGAGGCGGGCCTTCCCCCCTACGAGCCCAGGGGTTGCCAGCGGGGCATCAGCTTCAGCTGGTACCTCTATAGCCCCATCCGGGTGAAGTACCCCTACGCCAGGGGGGCTCTTTTGGACCTCTGGCGGGAGGCCAAAAAGCAGCATCCCGACCCCGTGGCTGCCTGGGAGGCCATCCAGAGCGATCCTCATAAGCGCAAGCGCTACCAGAAGGCCCGCGGAAAGGGAGGCTTCAGGCGGGTGAGCTGGGACGAGGTCCTGGAGCTCATCGCCGCTGCCGTGGTTTCCACGGTGAAGCGCTACGGGCCGGACCGGGTCATCGGCTTTTCCCCCATCCCGGCCATGAGCCAGATCTCCTACGCCGCCGGAAGCCGCTTCCTCTCCTTGTTGGGCGGCGTGCCCATGAGCTTCTACGACTGGTACTGCGACCTGCCCAACGCCTCCCCCGAGATCTGGGGGGAACAGACGGACGTTCACGAGTCCGCCGACTGGTACAACGCCCGCTTCATCGCGGTGATGGGCTCCAACCTCAACATGACCCGCACCCCGGACACCCATTTCATCTCCGAGGTGCGGCATGCGGGGGCCAAGCTCACCGTCTTTAGCCCCGACTTCTCCCAGGTTTCCAAGTACGCCGACTGGTGGATTCCCATCCATCCCGGCCAGGATGGGGCCTTCTGGATGGCGGTGAACCACGTGCTCCTCAAGGAGTACTACGCCGAGCGGAAGGTGCCCTACTTCCTGGACTACCTTAAGCGCTACACCGACGCCCCCCTCTTGATTGAGATCCGGGATGGCCGCCCCGGGCGCTACCTCAGGGCTAACCGCCTCTCGGAGTACGCCGAGGAGGAAAACGGGGATTTCAAGCTCCTCCTCTGGGATGAGGAAAAGGGGCCCAGGATGCCCGGGGGGACCATCGGCTTCCGCTGGCAGAAGGAGAAGGGCAAGTGGAACCTGAAGCTGGAGGATCCTAGGACCGGGGAGCCCTTAAACCCCCGCCTGAGCCTCCTGGGGGTGGAGGACGAGGTCCTTCTTGTGGAGTTCGACGACTTCTCCTCCGACCGAAGGCTCAAGCGGGGCGTGCCCGTGAAGCACGTGGTCACCAAGGAAGGGGAAAGGGTGGCCGTGGCCACGGTCTTTGACCTCCTCATGGCCCAGTTCGGGGTGGGGCGGGGTCTTCCGGGGGATTACCCCAGGGATTACGGGGATGAACTTCCCTACACCCCTGCCTGGCAGGAGAAGTGGACCGGGATCCACCGGGATACCCTCCTTAAGTACGCCCGCTCCTGGGCGGAAAACGGCCTCAAGACCAAGGGGAAAAACCTCATCATCATCGGAGCGGGCATCAACCACTGGTACCACAACAACCTCATGTACCGGGCGGGGATCGTGGCTTTGATGCTCACGGGAAGCGTGGGGGTGAACGGCGGGGGCCTGGCCCACTACGTGGGGCAGGAGAAGCTGGCCAACCAGGCCTCCTGGGGTCCCATTGCCTTCGCCACCGACTGGGGCTACCCCCCAAGGCAGCAGAACACCCCGAGCTTCCACTACGTCCACTCCGACCAGTGGCGCTACGAGCGGGGCTTTTCCGCCTACGACAAGACGGCGGCCGGCCTAACGGACCACACCATAGACCACCAGGTGCGGGCGGTGCGCAAGGGGTGGCTTCCCTTCTTCCCCCAGTTCAACAAGAGTCCTCTGGAGGTGGTCAAGGAGGCGGAGGCCAGGGGAGCCAAGACCGAGGCGGAAATCGTCCAGTACGTGGTGGAAGCCCTTAAGCGGGGGGAACTGAGGTTCGCGGTGGAGGACCCCGACGCTCCTGAGAACTGGCCCAGGGTCTGGTTCATCTGGCGGGGGAACGCCATCGGTACCAGCGCCAAGGGGCACGAGTACTTCCTGAAGCACTACCTGGGCACCCACACCAACGCCGTGGCCGAGGAAAGGGCCGAGGGGCAGGTACAGGAGGTGGTCTATCGCAAGCCGGCCCCCGAGGGGAAGCTGGATTTGGTGGTGAATCTCAACTTCCGCATGGATACCAGTGCCCTCTACTCCGACATCGTTCTCCCCGCCGCCACCTGGTACGAGAAGGACGACATCAACACCACCGACCTCCACACCTTCATCAACCCTCTGCAGGCGGCCGTGCCCCCCGCTTGGGAGTCCAAGCCCGACTGGGATATCTTCAAGGCCATTGCCAAGAAGGTCTCGGAACTGGCACGGGTGCACCTGCCCACCCCGGTGAAGGACCTGGTCATGATCCCCTTGCAGCACGACACCCCGGACGAGCTGGCCCAGGCTGAGGACCGGGACTGGAAGAAAGGGGAAGTAGAGCCCATCCCCGGCAAGACCATGCCCAAGTTCCGGGTGGTGGAGCGGGACTACACCAAGCTTTACGAGAAGATGGCCACCCTGGGGCCAGGGGTGGAGAAGGTGGGGGTGGGGATGCACGGCCTTACCATCCCCGTGGAGGACTTCTACAAGGAGCTGGCCGAGCGCCAACCCCGGCTCTTCCAGGGGGAGAAGCGGCCGAGCCTCGAGGAGGCCCGCCAGGTGGCCGAGGCCATCCTTTTCCTGGACCCGGTTTCCAACGGGGAACTGGCCTATCGGGCCTTCCTGGACGAGGAGAAGAAGACCGGGGTCAGGCTCACCGACCTGGCCGAGGGCAACCGCCACGTGCGCATCTCCTTCAAGGACCTGGTGGCCCAGCCCCGCCGCCAGCTCACCACCCCCACCTGGAGCGCCATCATCAACCAGGGCCGGGCCTACAGCCCCTACACCTTAAACGTGGAGCGCCTCGTTCCCTGGCGCACCCTTACGGGTAGGCAGCACTTCTACCTGGACCACCCCAACTACCTGGCCTGGGGTGAACACCTGCCCACCTACAAGCCGCGGCCGGACGTCCTCATGCTCCAGGAAACGGAAAAGAGTGCCCTCGAGGCCCAGGGCAAGCTCCTCAACTACATCACCCCCCACGGGAAGTGGTCCATCCACTCCACCTACTCGGAGAACCACCACATGATGACCCTTTCCCGGGGAGGCTACCCGGTCTGGCTCAACGACAAGGATGCCGCGGAGCTGGGCATCAAGGACAACGACTGGGTGGAGCTTTTCAACGACAACGGGGTCTTCGTGCAGAGGGCCATTGTCTCCGCCCGCATCCCCAGGGGAACCGTCTTCGTGTACCACGCCACCGAGCGCACGGTGGGCATTCCCAAGAGCCCCCTTAGGGGCAAGCGGGCCGGAATGAACAACTCCATCACCCGCGCCCGCCTCAAGCCCGTTTTGATGTCCGGGGGCTATGCCCAGTTCACCTACGCCTTCAACTACTGGGGGCCGGTGGGGGTGAACCGGGACACCTGGGTCTTCGTACGCAAGCTGGAAAGGCCTCCGGAGTGGTGAGAAAGGAGGAACACCATGAGGGTTAGAGCCCACATGTCCATGCTCTTCCACCTAGACAAGTGCATCGGCTGCCACACCTGCTCCATCGCCTGCAAGAACCTCTGGACCGACCGCAAGGGTGCGGAGTACATGTGGTGGAACAACGTGGAAACCCGGCCCGGTGCCGGCTACCCCACGGGCTGGGAGGACCAGGAGCGCTTCAAGGGGGGCTGGAGGTACCAGGACGGCCACCTGGACCTCCGCCTGCACTCCCGCACCCAGGGGCTAGCCCGCCTCTTCTTCAACCCCGCCTTGCCTTCCCTGGACGACTACTACGAACCCTACACCTTCCGCTACAACGACCTCTTCACCAGCCCGGAAGGGGAGGATCAGCCCACCGCCATCCCCATCTCCATGATCACGGGGGAGCCCATGACCCCAGGGGCCGGGCCCAACTGGGACGACGACCTTGGGGGAAGCCCCCTCTACGCCGCCAACGATCCCAACCTAAAGGGGCTGGACCCCGAGGTGCAGGCCCAGCTTTCCGAGATCGAGGGGGTGGTGTTTCAGTACCTGCCCCGTATCTGCAACCACTGCCTGAACCCCTCTTGCGTGGCCGCCTGCCCTTCTGGGGCCATCTACAAGCGGGCGGAGGACGGGGTGGTGTTGGTCAACGAGAACAAGTGCAAGGCCTGGCGGATGTGCGTGGCCGCCTGCCCCTACAAGAAGGTCTACTACAACTGGGCCACGGGGAAGAGCGAGAAGTGCATCCTCTGCTTCCCCCGGCTGGAAACCGGCCAGGCCCCGGCCTGCGCCCACTCCTGCGTGGGGCGGATCCGCTACATGGGGGTGCTTCTTTACGATGCCGACCGCATCCCCGAGGCGGCCATGGTGCCCGACGAGCGGCTGGTGGAGTCCCAGCTTGGGATCATCCTGGATCCCTTTGACCCCGAGGTCATCGCCGCCGCCAAGGCTGAGGGGATTGACGAGGGTTGGATTAAGGCCGCCCAGAACTCCCCCATTTACAAGTTCGTGAAGGTCTGGGGGTTGGCCTTCCCCCTGCACCCCGAATACCGCACCCTGGCCATGATGTTCTACGTTCCGCCTCTTTCCCCGGTGGTGTCCACCTTGGAGAAGGCCTTAAGGGCTAGCCAGGGGAGGGAGGGTCTGGTGCGGCTTGACCTTCCGGAAACCGACTTGGACTTTGAGGTGTACGAGAGCCTGGAAAAGGCGAGGATGCCGGTGAAGTACCTGGCCAACCTCTTCACCGCCGGCAATGAAAGCCTTATCGTGCCCGCCCTTAAGAAGATGCTGGCGGTGCGCATCCTGAAAAGGCAGGAAAGCCTGGAAGGCGGCGTGACGGAAAAGGCCCAGAGGGTCTTGCGGGATGCTGGGCTCACCCTCGAGGAGGCCGAGACCATCTACCGCCTCACCGCCCTCCCCACCCTGGAGGAGCGCTTCGTGTTGCCCCCTTACCACCGGGAGATGGCGGCGGAGGTGTGGAAGGATCCCTTGGCCCACAAGGGGGAGACGGGCTTCGGCTACATCCAGCCGCCCTTGAGGGGGGAGTAGGAGGAAGCCATGCGCAACGCCACCCTTTTGGAAACCCTGGCCCTGGCCCTGGATTACCCCATGCCGGGGCGCTTGGAGGAACTCTGGCGGCGCTGGATCGCCTGCCCCCGGGGGCCTGCCAAGCAGAAGCTGGAGCGCTTTTTGCGCCAGGTGGAGGAGCTTTCCCTGGGGGAGTGGGAGGAGCTTTACACCCGCACCCTGGACCTCACCCCCACCACCGCCCCCTATGTGGGCTTCGCCGTCTACGGGGAAAGCTACCAGCGGGGAGAGCTCCTGGCCGCTTTGGTGCGGGCCTTCCGGGAGATCAACCTGGACCCGGGAAGCGAGCTTCCCGACCACCTGGCCAACGTGCTCCGCTACCTGGCCCGGTGTGAAAACCCCCTTCCCGAGCTTCTGGAGATCCTGCCCAAGGCCCTTAACGAGATGCACAAGACCCTCAAGACCCTGGATGCCAAGAACCCCTACCTCCTGGTCCTCGAGGGGGTTCAGGAGGCCTTGCAAGGGGATCTGGCTAGGAGGTGAAGGATGAACTGGAACGCGCTTCTCTTTAGCATCTTCCCCTACATCGCCCTCACCTTGGCGGTGGCGGTCACCGCCTACCGCATGGTCTACAGGCCCTTTTCCGTCTCCGCCCAGTCCAGCCAGCTCCTGGAGCAAAAGCGCCTCTTCTATGGCTCCATCGCCATGCACTGGGGGCTGGCCCTGGTCCTTTTGGGCCACCTTCTGGCCCTTTTAATCCCCAAGGGGCTTCTCCTCTGGAACGCCGTCCCTTTGAGGCTTTACCTCCTGGAGATCACCGGGCTCGGGCTTGGGCTTTGGGCCCTGGTGGGCACCTACGTGCTCCTGGCCCGAAGGGTTTCCGTGGCCCGGGTGCGGGCGGCTTCCACCTCCATGGACTATGTGGTCCTGGTGGTGATCTTCGTGTCCGTCCTTTCTGGCGTCCTCACCGCTCTCTTCTACCGCTACGGAAGCTACTGGTTCCCGGCGGTCATGACCCCCTACCTCTGGTCCATCCTTACCCTGCAGCCCAGGCCGGAACTCATCGCCGACCTGCCCTTCTGGACCCAGCTCCACGTCTTTAACTTCTGGGTCTTCCTGGCGGTATTCCCCTTCTCCCGGCTGGTCCACATCATCACCGTGCCCCTGGGCTACGTGGTGAGGCCGTGGCAGATCGTCATCTGGGTGCGCAAGCTGGCGAGGTGAACTATGGTCGACGACCCCATTCAGCTGGAGAAAGAGCGTCCTGAACGGCTTCGGGTCCTTTGGCTTTCCACCCTCGGCTTCACGGTGATGTTTGCGGTGTGGCTGATGTTCGGGGTGCTGGGGGTGCCCATCCGCAAGGAGTTTGGCCTCACGGATGTGGAGCTTTCCTGGCTCTCAGCGGTGGCCATCCTGAACGGTTCCCTGTGGCGGCTTTTCGCCGGCATCCTCACGGACCGCTACGGGGGGCGGCTGGTCTTTACCCTCATGCTCTTCTTCACCGCCATTCCCGCCTATCTGGTGTCCCGGGCGGGAAGCTACCAGGAGCTTCTTCTTTACGCCTTCCTGGTGGGCTTTGCCGGGAACTCCTTCAGCGTGGGCATCGCCTGGAACTCCGCCTGGTTCCCCAAGGAGCAGCAGGGCTTTGCCCTAGGGGTCTTCGGGGCGGGGAACGTGGGGGCCAGCGTCACCAAGTTCATCGGGCCCGCCCTCATCGCCAGCATCCCGCCGGCAGGGTACCTGGGAGGCTTAATCCCCGGGGGCTGGCGCTTCATTCCCTTCCTCTATGCGGTGCTCCTGGTGCTCATGGGCTTTCTCATGTGGTTCGGTACTCCCAAACAGGATAAGCGTCCGGGGCAGGGGAGGTCTTTTCTTGAGATGTTAAGGCCCCTTAGGTACGTAAGGGTCTGGCGCTTCAGCCTCTACTACGTGGTGGTGTTCGGGGCCTATGTGGCCCTAAGCGCCTGGCTTCCCAAGTACTACGTGGATGTCTTCGGCCTGCCCCTTCATGAAGCCGCCCTTCTCACGGCCCTTTTCATCTTCCCTGCAAGCCTCCTAAGGCCCCTTGGGGGCTACCTCTCCGATCGCTTCGGGGCCCGGCGGGTCATGTACTGGACCTTTGGCATCATCCTCGTGGCCTCGGGGGTTCTCATGATGCCCGAGGGGCACATCGTCCTCTACACCAAGCAGGGGAGCAAGGAGGTCATGCAGTTCACCATGAACGCCTGGCTCTTTACCCTGCTGGTCTTCCTGATCGGTGTGGGGATGGGTGTGGGCAAGGCGGCGGTCTACAAGCACATTCCCACCTACTTTCCCAAGGACGTGGGGGCCGTGGGGGGTCTGGTGGGGATGCTGGGGGCCCTGGGAGGCTTCTTCCTGCCGCCTCTTTTCGCCTACGCCCAGGCCTGGACCGGCCTGCCCCAGATGACCTTCTTCGTGCTCTTCGTACTGGCTTCCGTCAGCTTCCTCTGGATGCACCTCACCGTCTTGCAGCTTCTGCAACAAGAGGCCAGGCACCTTAAAGACGAGTTTGAGTTGAAAGGGGACCGCCCATGCTGAAGGTAGCGAAGGGTACCTGGATCCCCGAGTGGAACCCCGAGGATCCCAAGCGCTGGGATGCCGCCTTGGCCTGGCGCACCCTCTGGATCACCACCTTTAACCTCACCCTGGCCTTCATCACCTGGTTCGTGGTAAGCGCCCTGGTGGTTCGGCTTCCCAAGGTGGGGTTTGAGCTTTCCACCCTGCAGCTCTTCTGGCTCACGGCCATGCCGGGGCTCGCGGGGGGGACCTTGCGCATCATCTGGACCTTCCTGCCCCCCATCCTGGGCACCCGGCATCTGGTGACCTTCTCCACCCTGCTCTTGCTCATACCCCTCCTGGGCTGGAGCTTCGCTGTTCAGAACACCCACACCCCCTACTGGGTTCTTCTCCTCTTGGCCTTCTTGGCGGGGATCGGCGGGGGGAACTTCTCCGGCTTCATGCCCTCCACCAGCTACTTCTTCCCCAAGCGCCTCCAGGGGACGGCCCTGGGGTTGCAAGCGGGCATCGGCAACTTTGGCGTTTCCGTGGTCCAGTTCGTGACCCCCTGGGTCATAGGCTTCGCCCTCTTCGGCTCCCTCCTGGGGGGTCCGCAGACCTTCACTCCCAAGCCCGGGGTTTCCCAGCCCATCTGGTTGCAAAACGCCACCTTCCTCTGGGTGCCCTTTGTGCTGGTGGGGTCTTTGCTGGCGTGGGTGTACTTAAGAAGCGTTCCGGTGCGGGCCAACCTTCGCGAGCAGTTTGACATCTTCCGCGACAAGCACACCTGGATCATGACCAGCCTCTACATCATGACCTTCGGCTCCTTCTCCGGGTTTTCCGCCATCTTTCCCCTTCTGATCCGGGAGGTCTACGGGAAGTTCGATGGGGCGCCCGATCCCTTGAAGTACGCCTTTTTGGGTCCCTTGGTGGGCTCTCTGGCCCGCATCATTGCCGGGCCGATCTCCGATCGCTTTGGCGGGGCCATCGTCACCCAGGTTTCCGCCCTTGGCATCTTCCTTTCCGCTCTCCTGGTCACCCTCTTCACCCGGCCCACTTCCTTGGAGCAGTTCCCCTTCTTTGTCCTGGCCATGCTCCTGGTCTTCCTCTTCAGCGGGGTGGGGAACGCCAGCACCTTCAAGCAAATGCCCATGATCTTCCCGCCCAGGCAGGCGGGAGGGGTCATCGGCTGGACCGCGGCCATCGCCGCCTACGGCCCCTTCATCTTTTCCACCCTTGCCGGCTACACCCAGAAGGCCACGGGGGGTTTCACCGCCTTCTTCTATGGCCTCATGGTCTTCTACGCCTTGAACCTCTTCCTGAACTGGTACTACTACGCCCGCAAGGGAGCGGAGAAGCCCTGCTGAGGCTGCTCCACCCTGGCAGCGCCAGGTTGGGGGCCCGGGTGAGGGCTTTCCCTAAGCTCGAAGGTCGGAAGGCATGCGATAGCGAGGGTGGGATAGGGAAAGCTCCCGGGCAAGGACGCCTTGCCCGGGCCTTGCTTTGACCCAAGTCATGGCGGATGGGGAGAAGGCGGGGGAAGCTTGGGCCATGGAGCTGGATGTGCGCACCCTACCCCCAAGGGAACGGCACCCTAGGATTTTTGCCCTCTTCGATGCCCTGAAGCCCGGGGAAAGCTTCCTTCTGGTCAACGACCACGACCCCAAGCCCCTTTACTACCAGCTCATGGCGGAAAGGCCTGGGCAGGTGGACTGGGCGTACCTGGAGGAGGGACCGGAGGTATGGCGGGTGAGGATCGGCAAGAGGTAGTACGGCCCGAGATGAAGGTGGCCGAGGTTTTGCGGCGCTGGCCAGAGCTCCTCGAGGTCCTGGCGGAGGCAAGCCCCGCTTTCCAGAAGCTCAAAAACCCCCTTCTGCGCAGGACCATGCCCAACCTGGTCACCGTGGCCCAAGCGGCCAGGATCGGGGGGCTGGAGCCAGAGGAGCTGGTGGCCCGCCTCAACCGGGCCCTGGGGGTGGAGGCCCGGCCGGAGGTGCCGGTGGCCAAGGAAGGGGAAAGCCTCCTCGGTACCCCGCCTCCTCCCTGGTTGTCCGCTCCCGTGGGCTTCCACCTGGATGTGCGGCCCATGCTGGAGCAGGGAGGAGAGCCCTTCCAGGCCATCATGGCGGCGGCCCGGGAGGTGGGACCCGGAACGAAGCTGGTTTTAGAGGTGCTCTTTGAGCCCATTCCCCTTTACAAGGTCCTGGGAAAACAGGGCTTTTTGGCCTGGTGCGAGCGGCTTGGGGAGAGGCACTACCGCGTTCACTTTTACCGCCAGGAGGTCAGGCAAGGGCAAGGGGTGGCCGCGGGTCCTGCTTCCTTAAGCGAGGAGGACTGGCGGGACTACCAGGCGGAGGTGTTCATCGAGGAGAACCTCGAGCCCCCCCTGCCCATGATGCGGGTCCTGGAGGCCTTGGCCGGGCTAAGGCCCGGGGAGAAGCTTCTGGTCCACCACGTGCGAAGGCCGGTGCACCTCCTCGCCCGCCTCGAGGAGGAGGGGCACGCCTACCTTCTCGAGGACCTGGGCCCGGGGCAGGTGAAGATCCTGATCCGCAAGGGAGGCTAGGCCCTGAGGGCCGGTTTCCCGGGAGGGACCCAATGCACAGGCGGGTGGTCACGGGGGGTATGCTGAGGAAAATGCGGGAGGAAAGGGAAAGGAGGGGAGGATGAAGCAGGTGTCCTCACGACCTGAGGAAGCCCTAGTTCTGGATCTTCCGCCCTTGCCCGAGGAGGTCTTTGCCGACCTTCTCGCCTTTGGTGGGCTTTGGGAGGAGGAGAAGAGGGCCATGCGCCTGGATGCGGAAAGGCTCCTTGAGGAAGCGGCTTCCTTTGTGGCTGGGGTTTACGACCACCTAAGCCGCCACCCCGGCACCGCCCGGGCTCTGGGCTGGGAGGGAAGGGTGCCGGAGGAGGAGCTTTACACAAGGCGGGCCTTTTTCTCCGCCTGGCTGGCCCGCACCATCGGGGTGGACACCTCGGCGGAGTTCGCCCGGGAGGTGTACCGGGCGGGGCTCTGGCACGGGGGCTTGGGCCCCAAGGGGGCCCTGATCCCCCCTGAGTACGTGGGGCTTTCCTTCGCCCAGGTGGGGCGGTATGTGGCGGAGAGGGTGCGGGATGTGCGCCCCTGGCTCGTCTACCTTTCCGCCCAGGAGGAGGTGATGCGGAAAGGGTTTGACGCCGCCCTTGCCCTTAGAGAGGGGAAGGTGGCGGTGCGCTTTCAGGCCTTGGGCCTGGCCCACCCCGCCTTGCCCAGGCCCCTCGCCTTGCGGGCGGGAAGCGTGGAGGAAGCTCTCTTCAAGGCTTTTGCCGTGAACCCTGCCCTAAGGGACCTCGCCCTCGAGGCCCTGGCCGCCGAGGAGGAGGTGGGGCTTTGGCTGGAGCCCAAGACCCTCTGGCGGCTCAGGCCCCGCTGGACGGTGCTTCTCAACGGCCGGGATGTGCGCTACCTCGAGGGCCTGGCCACTCCTTTGCGGGAAGGGGACCTCCTCACCCTTCTGCCCCCGGGCCGCTGACCGCCCAGGGGGTGGCCATGACCTGGATCATGGCTAATCCCGGGCAGCAGGCTCAGGATTAAGACGATGCTGGCCACGGCCCATAACCGCGTGATTCCCCTTTCCATCCCCGCCGGATTCGTCTTCCTGGGGGAGGCCTTTTTCCTGGCGGCAAGCCTCCTATTTGCCCTCCATCCCGAGGCCTTTGCCGTTCCCCGGCACCCTTTGGGCTTGGCCGGGACCCACCTCTTCCTCCTGGGCTTCGGGGTGGGGGTGCTCCTTGGGGCCATGCACCAGCTTCTGCCGGTGGTCCTGGAGACTTCCCTTTACCGCCCGGAGTGGGGGTATCCGGTGATGGTTCTTTGGAGCCTGGGGGTAGTCCTCCTGGCCTTGGGCTTCGCCTGGGTTCCTTCCCTTGTGCCCTGGGGTGGGGGCTTGGTCCTGGTTGCCCTTCTTTTCTTCGCTTACCACGCCTATCTCACCTTCCGTCAGGCTCCCCGCTGGAACCGGGTGGCCACCGCCTTGGCCTGGGTGGTCTTCTACCTGGTCCTCACCCCCTTTCTAGGGCTTTTGCAGGCTCTTTCCCAGCGCTATGGTTTTTACGACCCGGAAAGGCTCGCCTGGCACCTCCTTGCGGGCTTGGGCGGGGTTTTCCTCCTTTCCATCCTGGGCGTGGGCTACAAGCTCCTTTCCATGTTCACCCTCACCCACGGGGTGGACGAGCGGGTTTTGGGGCTTCTCCTCTTTGCGGCCAACCTTGGGCTTCTGGGTTTGGCCATGGGGGAGAGGTTGGGCTATCTCCTCCTCCTTCTTTCCTACGCCCTGGCCCTCTACGACACCTGGCGCATCCTCAAAAACCGCATGAAAAAAGCCCTGGATATCGGGGTGCGGCACTACCTCCTTGGCCTCTTCTTCCTGGGCCTGGCCCTCTTGGCCCTGCCCTTTAACCCCGTATGGGCGGCTCTTTGGTTTGCCTTGGGCTTCGTGGGGCTGGTGGTGACGGGGATGCTTTACAAGATCCTGCCCTTTCTGGTCTGGACCCACCGGTATGCCCCAAGGGCAGGGAAGGAAAAGGTGCCCCTGTTGAAGGAGATGCTTCCGGAAGGTGTGGGGTATGGGGCAGGGGCCTTGTTGGCCCTAGGGGCCTTCCTCGTTCCCCTCTTTCCCGGGGCGGGCTGGGTCTACCTCTTGGGGGTTTTCCCCCATGTTTATGCCCTTTGGGAGGTGATGCGGCGATGAACCCTTTGGAGGAACAGGCGTGGAACCTGTTGCGGACGGTTTATGACCCAGAGCTGGGCCTGGATGTGGTCGACCTGGGGCTTATCTATGAGCTAAAGGTGGAACCCCCCAGGGCCCACGTGCGCATGACCCTCACCACCCCGGGCTGCCCCCTGCACGACAGCATGGGGGAGGCGGTGCGCCAGGCCTTGAGCCGCATCCCAGGCATAGAGGAGGTGAAGGTGGAACTCACCTTTGACCCCCCTTGGACCCCTGCCCGGCTTTCCGAGGAGGCGAGAAGGCTTCTGGGCTGGATCTAGGGAAGAGGAGGTTCCTCCCCAGCTACCAGCCGCAGGAAGGCTTCCACCACCTCGGGATCAAACTGCTTCCCGGCTTGTTCCTGGATGTAGGCTAAGGCCTTCTCCCGGGGCCAGGCCTTCCGGTAGGGGCGGTCGGAGGTAAGGGCGTCGTACACGTCCACCACGGCGAAGATGCGGGCGGAAAGGGGAATCTCCAGGCCCTTTAGCCCCCTGGGGTAGCCGGAGCCATCCCAGCGCTCGTGGTGGCAGTAGGGGATCTCCAGGGCCTTCTTGAGGAAGGGGATGCCGGAAAGCCACTCGTAGGCCCTAAGGCCCCGTAGCTCCAGGGTTTTTTCCCGGGAGTTATAGAGGAAGAGGGCCGCGGCATCCAGGGGAAGGCGCATCACCTGGTTGAAAAGGACCTCCAGGGTGGGGTCCAGGTCCAAGGAGGCCACGATGGCCTGGCCCACGGCTCTCAGGGCCTCCTCAGGAAGGGTTCCCGGGGTGGGAATCTCCTTAAGCCAGCCCCGGCTTGTGGCTTCCTCCAGGCGTCCTGTTTCGGCATCGTAGAGGAGGATGCTCCCCACCGGGGCTTCCAGGGCCTTAAGGGTGGCCTCCAGGGCAGCCTCCATCATCTCCCTTAGGTCCTCGCTTCGCCGGAGGGCCACGTTCACCTGGGCGAAGGCCTCGAGGGCCAGCTCCCGTTCCTTGGCCTCGGTGATGTCCAGGCCCACCCCCATGATGGCGGGCTTACCGCCAACCTCCACCCGGGCGGCGGAGTAGTCCAGCCAGCTCACGGAGAAAGTGTCCCAGGTCAATACCTTGTGCGTTCAGGTTACGGAGGAGGGGAACCCAGTTATCGCCCAGAATCCAAAGGGATGAGAAAAGGCCGTAGAGAAGGGTAGTTACTAGAGGGCTCAGCTTCACATGGGTTCATTATATTCCCCTAGGTTGGCCAAGAAGGTACCCTTGGCCCAAGGGGAAACCCAGGTCTCTAAGA
>NZ_ATNI01000108.1:0-5290 GCF_000511705.1 Thermus sp. NMX2.A1 | reverse complement strand
ACTCCTACTTTCTCGGGGCACAAGTCCTCTAATGCCAAAAGGCCCTGACCACCTCAAAGGCGATGAGGGCCAGGATCCCCACCTCCACCGCCTGGGTTCTCAGGTGCACCACCTCCTCGGTGACCATCTCGTAGGTGGCCTCGAGGACCCTAAGCTTCTCCTCCAGGCTCCGTTCCAGCTCGTGGGCCCCGTAAAGCTCCAAGGCGGCCCGGTAGATCTTGGCGTAGAAGAGGTCCTCGGTGATGCGCAAGGCCCCCTCCATGCGGGCGCGCACGTCGGCGATCTCCGCATGGCGGGCCATGAGGCGCCGCCTAAGGCGCTGGAGCTTGCCATAGCCCCAAAGCCCCCGGTGCCTCAGCACCTGGGGAACGGCTTCCAACTCCTGGGTGAGGACCCCGTCGTAGTAGGAAAGCTCCAGAAGCTGGGCGTGCACGAACTCCACCAGGTCGGCCACGTCCCAGATGCCCTCGGAGTCCAGGATGAAGACCCGGTCAAAGCCCAAAAGGGCCAGGTCCTCGGTGGAGTAGCTGTAGCGGTAGCGCTCCATCTCCCGCCGGACCTCGGGGGCGAACTCCTCCCTGGCCCCCATCCAAAGGGGGGTGAGGTCCACAGGGGGGGCGTGGGCTTTTTCCCCCTCGATCCCCAGGGCGTGGTAGACGGTGAACTCCTCGCTCAGGCGCTTTTCCTCGGGGTGGAGGAGGGCGCCTTGCAGGTAGGGCTCGAGGGCCAAAAGCTCCGCCAGAAAAAACCCTTCCCAGAAGGGAAGCTCGGGCAAGGCCAGGGCCTTTTCCAGAAAGGCTTCCCAGGGCACCTTCTCCCCCAGGTGCACCCGGAAGGAAAGGGAGGCCACCCCGAACTCGTAGAGCCGGGCGGTGAGGAGGCCGGAGATCCCCTCCACGCTCCTCACCCCAAGCTCCACCTGCGCCGGGGGGTTTTCGAAGCGCACCGCCCCCAGCCGGGGCCGGGAGAGGCGAAGCCTGGGGGTGGCCAGGCGGGAGAGGTCGATCTCGTCCGCCAGGTCGTAAAGGCGGTAAAGGGCGATGTGGGGCGAAAGGAGGTTCATGGAAAGGCCGGGCTCATTCCAGCTGGGAGATCTCCCGGGGAGGGGGACCCTGCTCGTAGGCTTTGAGGAGGGCCTTTATGGCCTGGCCCCGGTGGGAGTAGCGGGCCTTTTCCTCCAGGGTCATCTCCGCGAAGGTCTTACCCGCCTCGGGCACGTAGAAGAGGGGGTCGTACCCAAAGCCCCCTTCCCCCCGGGGAGCCTCGAGGATATACCCCTCCACCTGTCCCTCGTAGGTTTCCACATGCCCGTCGGGGTAGGCCAGGACCAGGACCGCCACGAAGCGGGCCTTGCGCTCCTCCCCCTTGAGGTGGCGCATCCTCTCCAGAAGGTAGACGTTCCGCTCCCGGTCGGTTTCCCTTCCCCCGTAGCGGGCGGAGTAGACCCCGGGTTCCCCCCCTAGGGCGGGCACCTCGAGGCCCGAGTCATCCGCCAGGGCGGGAAGGCCCGTGGCCTTGGCCACGTAGGCGGCTTTGAGGAGGGCGTTTTCCAGGAAGGTGGCGCCCTCCTCCTTGGGCATGCGCAGGGGAAAGTCGGCCAGGGAAAGAAGGGTCCAGCCCAGAGGAGCCAGGCCCTCCTTAAGCTCCTGCACCTTCCCGGGGTTGCTGGTGGCCAAGACCAGGCGCATCCCTTCTAGGATACTCCCTTAAGGGCCTGGACCACTTCCTCCGGGGAATCCAGTGGGGTAAGGAGGGCGAGGTCTTTGGGATCGATGGCCCCTTGTTCTTTCAGGGATTCCATCCAGCTCAGAAGCCCTTGCCAGTACCCCCGGTCCAAGGCGAAGACGGGGAAGGGGTGGACCTTCTCCGTCTGGATGAGGACCAGGACCTCGGAGAGCTCGTCCAGGGTGCCGAACCCCCCGGGCAGGAAGACGAAGGCGTGGGCGTAGCGCACGAAAAGCACCTTGCGCACGAAGAAATAGCGCAGGGTGAGGGTGTGGGTCTGGTAGGGGTTGGGCTTCTGCTCGTGGGGAAGCTCGATGTTCAGGCCCACGCTCACCCCACCTGCCTCAAAGGCCCCTCGGTTCACGGCCTCCATGACCCCACCCCCGCCGCCCGTCACCACCCCGAAGCCTGCTTCCGCTAATGCCCTTCCCAGCCGGTAGCCCAGGGTGTAGGCGGGGTGGCCTTCCCCAAAGCGGGCGGAGCCGAAGACGGAAACCAGGGGGACCTCTATCTCCGAAAGGGTTTCAAAGCCCTCCACGAACTCCGCCAGGATGCGGAAAAGCCGCCAGGCATCCTCGTGGTGAAGCTGGTCGATCAGGGGCTTCTTGGCCATCAAAGCTCCTCCAGGCTGACCTGTTTTAGCTCCTCCACCCTTACCCCCAGGCGCTCCGCCAGGTTCTGGTAGCTTTCCGGGTCCCCCGTGACGAAGTGCACCACCCGGCCTTGGCCCTCGGGGTTTAAAAGCCCCTCCTCCTTTAGGGCTTTGGCCACTGCTTCCGCCGTGGCCTCAGCGGAATCGATGAGCCTCACTCCAGGCAGGACCTTGGCCAGGGTGCCCTTCAGGAAGGGGTAGTGGGTGCAGCCCAGAATCAGGGCCTCGAGGTCCTGGGGGGCGTCCTCGAGGTAGTGCCGGGCCACCAAGAGGGCCACGGGGTCATCCCAAAGCCCTTCCTCCACCAAGGGCACGAAGAGGGGACAGGCCCTGGCCCACGAAACCCCCACGTAGCGCTCGTAGGCCCGGCTTTCCACCGTGGCCTGGGTGCCGATGAGGCCTACCTTGCCGTACCCTCGTGCGGCCTTGGCCACGGGTTCCAGCACCCCGAAGACGGGCACCGAAAGATCCTCAGCCAGATCGGGAAGGGCCGCGGAGCTTGCGGTGTTGCAGGCGACCACGATGGCCTTGACCCCTTGCCGGAGCAAAAACCCCGCGATCTCCCAGGCAAAGCGCCGCACCATGGAAAGGGGTTTACTGCCGTAGGGTACCCGGGCGGTGTCGCCGAAATAGAGGAAATCCTCCTGGGGCAGGGCCCGGCGCAAAGCGGAAAGCACCGTAAGCCCCCCTACCCCCGAGTCAAAGACGCCGATGGGCCGCCTAGGGTCCTTCACGAGCCGCCATCATACCCTGGACGGAAAGGGGGGGGTGGCTATACTATCAGGGTTGCCCCGGTGGGGGGCAAGGGAGGTGCGCAAGTTGAGGCTGGTCACGTCCGAGTCGGTCACGGAAGGGCACCCGGATAAGCTGGCGGACCGGATCTCCGACGCCATCCTGGACGCCCTGATCGCCCAGGATAAGAAGGCCCGGGTGGCGGCGGAAACCCTGGTCACCACCGGGCTGGTGTTCGTGGCGGGAGAGATCTCCACCGAGGGGTATGTGGATATCCCCGGCCTGGTGCGCAAGACGGTGAGGGAGGTGGGCTACACCCGGGCCAAGTACGGCTTTGACGCCGACACCTGCGCGGTCCTCACCGCCATCGACGAGCAGTCCCCGGACATCGCGGGCGGGGTCAACCTCTCCTACGAGTGGCGGGTCCTCAAGTCCACGGATCCTCTGGACCGCACGGGCGCGGGGGATCAAGGCCTCATGTTCGGCTACGCCACCGACGAAACCCCGGAGCTCATGCCGCTTCCCATCACCCTGGCCCACCGCCTCACCATGCGCCTGGCGGAGGTGCGCAAGACGGGGCTTCTTCCCTATCTGCGCCCCGACGGCAAGGCCCAGGTTACCGTGGTCTACGAGGGGGACAGGCCCCTTTATGTGAAAACGGTGGTGGTATCCGCCCAGCACTCCCCGGAGGTGGAGCAGGACCAGCTTCGCGAGGACCTGATCCGGGAGGTGGTGCGCCAGGCCATCCCCCCCGAGTACCTGAAGGAAGGGGAAACGGAGTACCTCATCAACCCCTCGGGCCGGTTCATCCTGGGGGGGCCCCATGCGGACACCGGGCTCACCGGGCGCAAGATCATCGTGGACACCTACGGGGGAGCGGTGCCCCACGGAGGCGGAGCCTTCAGCGGCAAGGACCCCACCAAGGTGGACCGTTCCGCCAGCTACTACGCCCGCTATATGGCCAAGAACCTGGTGGCGGCAGGCCTGGCCCGGCGGGCCCTGGTGGAGCTGGCCTACGCCATCGGCAAGGCCAGGCCCGTTTCCCTCAGGGTGGAGACCTTCGGCACCGGGACCTTGCCCGATGAAAAGCTCACGGAAATCGTGAAGCGGGTCTTTGACCCCAGGCCCTTGGCCATCATCGAGGAGCTGGACCTCCTCCGTCCCATCTACACCCCCACCAGCGCCTACGGGCATTTTGGCCGCGCGGGTTTTCCCTGGGAGGAAACCGACCGGGTGGAGGCCCTGAGGCGGGAAGCCGGCCTCTGATGCCACCCCATCCCGCCCTTGCGGGCAGGGGGCCCCGGTGGGGAGGGGTGGGTTTAACCCACCTCCACCCGGTTTTTCCCCCGGCGCTTGGCCTGGTAAAGGGCGTCGTCGGCCCGTTTGAGGAGGGAAAGGGGGGAGTCCTCCGGGTGGGCCTGGGCCACGCCAATGCTGACGGAAAGCCCTTCCACCGGGGGAATCCTTAAAGCGGCCACCGCCTGGCGCAAGCGCTCCGCCAGGCGCACCGCCTGGGCCAAGGGGGTTTCCGCAAGGAGGACGGCGAACTCCTCCCCCCCGAGGCGCACGGCCCGGTCGCTTTGCCGGAGGTGGTCTTCCAGGCAACGGGTGAGGCTTTTGAGCACCCGGTCCCCCACAGGGTGGCCGTAGCGGTCGTTAACCTGTTTGAAGTGATCCAGGTCCAGGATCAGGAGGGAGAGGGGCCGGCCATAGCGCCGGACGCGGAAGAGCTCTCTTTCCAAAACGAGGTCCAGGTAGCGCCGGTTCCTGAGGTTGGTGAGGGGGTCGGTGTAGGCATCCAGCCGGGCCTCGAGGTAGCCCTCCCTGACCCGCACCAGCATGTAGAGGAGGCCCACATAGGCCAGGTTGGCCCCGAAGAACTGGGCTAAAGCGTTGAGGTGCTCCGCATGGAGGTGGCCGCGAAAGCTCCCCAGCAGGGAAAGGAGAAAGAGGGCAAGCAGATAGAGAAGCGCAAGGCGCACGGCCTGTCGCGTTTGAAAAAAGAGGAAACTGCTAAAATACACGAAAGGAACCCAGTAGGCGGCGGGGGAGAGGCCCATGGGGTTGGGTCTGATGAGAAGCTGGTAGGCCAAGGTGGTGAGGAGGTAGCCGACCACCAGGAGATGGGCCAAGGGCAGAACCCAGGAGCTGGTACGGGGAAAGCGCCAGAGGATTATGGCC
>NZ_ATNI01000107.1:0-1178 GCF_000511705.1 Thermus sp. NMX2.A1 | reverse complement strand
TCAGTACACGTCAAAACGTGGGACCACCCCTTTAGGATGGACCTGCGCCCACGTGGATGGGCAGGTACCCATAGGAGGTGGTCCCCATGGAACAGCTTACCCCACTCATCAACGCCTTGAAGCGATACTGGAAGGCCGACCTCAGGCGCCTCACCTTCCTGGCCGCCCTGGTGATGGCTCTGGTCACCGCCCGCACCACAAGCGGCCCCAGACTCGCTCTTTCCCTCGGCTCCATAGCCAGCCCTGACCCCCGCTCCGCCTACCGAAGGTTCCAGCGGTTCTTGGCCTGGCCGGGGCTGGACGGGGAGGGCTATGCCCGCTTCATCTTCGCCCTCCTCCGACCCCAAGGGCTCCTCCTGGTCATGGACCGGACCGAGTGGGAGCTGGGGAAGAGCAAGGTCAACCTCCTGATGCTGGCCTTCCTGTACCAAGGCCTGGCCGTCCCCCTGTTCTGGAGCTTCCTTCCCCACGACGGCAACTCCTCCACCCCCGAACGCATCGCCCTGATGGAAAGGGCCTTGGCTTTCCTGAGGGCCCACTTCCCCCACCTCCGGGTGGAGGGGTTCCTGGCGGATCGGGAGTTCATAGGGGAGGCGTGGTTCCGGTACCTGGAGGAGAAGGGCATCCCCCGGTGCATCCGAATCAAGGCCAACACCCGGATGTGGCGGTTGGGCTCGGGCCCTCGGGCCTGGGAGCTCTTTGCCTCCCTGAAGGTGGGAGAGAGCCGGGTGCCCAGGCGGCGGTACTGGGTCTACGGGCGGCGCATGTGGGTGGTGGGGTTGCGCCTTGGGGTCCGGGAGTGGCTGATTGTGGCTACGGACCTGGACCCTCACCGGGTGCTGGAGGTGTACGGGCTCAGGTGGGGGATAGAGCGGCTCTTTGGGGCCCTGAAGGGGCGGGGATTTGACCTGGAGGCCACGCACGTGACGCGGGGGGAGAGGCTTTCGCGGCTTTTGGTCCCCTTGAGCCTGGCCTTCGTGTGGGCGTTTCGGACGGGGCTTGTGCTGCACCGGGTGCGTCCGGTGAGGCCCAAGAAGCACGGGAGGCTGGGACAGAGCCTCTTCCGGGCGGGGCTGGACCTGCTCACCCTTTGGGCGCTTGCCCTCTGGGGTGCAGGGGGAGGAAGGCGCGGAAGTCCCTTGGGGTTATGCCCTATGGAGGTTTTGACGTGTACATAG
>NZ_ATNI01000106.1:0-532 GCF_000511705.1 Thermus sp. NMX2.A1 | reverse complement strand
AGGGCTTTACCCAAAACTCCTTCCTCGCCCTCCCTTAGCCTGCTTCAAGAGTTCTTGGGTGACTTCATAGTTGAGCAGGCGAACCAGGCCCCTCAGGAGCAGGTACGGACCATCCCTCTCGCTGGGCAGCCCCAGCTTGCCCCCGAGCTGCAAAAGAAACCCCTTGAACGGATCCCCCAACCGCTCAACTTCCCAAAGGAACACCGCCAGCCCCAGCAAAACCGCCACCACCTTCCGGATCCGGGCAAGCCCCCGCACCTGGAAGGTCTCAAGCCCCAGCCCCGTCTTCAAAAGCCGGAAGAACCGCTCCACCTCCCACCGCCTGCGGTACGCCTCCACCACCTGCGCCGCCTCCTCCCTCCCCCTCACCGGCAAGCTGGTCAGTAGCCACCACTCCCCACGCCGCCCCAGGGCTGGCACCCGGCAGACCACCAGGTGGAGCCGCCTCCCCTCCACCTCCACCTCCCTCCATCCGAAGTGGAGCCGCACCCGCTGGTACCTGCCCCCTACCCTCAGCTCCACCTCCTCCCCA
>NZ_ATNI01000105.1:0-3483 GCF_000511705.1 Thermus sp. NMX2.A1 | reverse complement strand
TTCAAGGGGCCGGATCAATCCCCTTCCGGAGACAGAGCGGGTGAAGGGGTTCAAGCCCTTGCCGAAGCGGTGGGTGGTGGAGCGCACCTTTGCCTGGATGGGGCGGAACCGGAGGTTGGGGAAGGATTACGAGTACCATCCCGAGGTAACGGAGGCCTGGATGTACTTGGGCATGATACGCTTACTGGTGAAGCGGCTGGCCAGGGCCGCCTGAGGTGGGGTGGGAGGGTTTTACGACAGCCTCTTGGATCATAGTCAGCTTCCCTATCCAGATACCCTTAGCCACCCGCTGCTCTTCGGGCAAAGGCCTCAGTTCGATCATACGGTAGCCGGGGGACATATCTGGACGCTCAGGCATCATGCTTTTCCTCCATCGGGTTACTTGTTGCTCCTTTGACCCGTTTTTGACCCCTTTGAGTCCTTTTTGAGCCCTTTCTGAGCCCTTTGAGCCGTTTGTGAGCCCTTTAACGCATAGTGTGTGCCTCGTCCCGTTGCGCCGATCTTAACAAAGATCCCCCTTTTGACCAGATCGTCTAAGTCGCGAGACGCTGTGGCCTTTGTGATACCCGTGAGCATCTGATACTCTTTGTTCCCAATAGCGCCATGCTCTTTAACATACAGCACCGCCTTGATCTGCCGCTCGTTCAGGCCCCACTTGCGCAGCCGCTCCGGGGTGTAGGGGTCCTTCAGGAAGGTCACCCGAAAGCCGCCCTGCCAGTTCGCAAACTCGGGCTCCGGAAGCCCTTGCTCCCGGCAGAGGCGGACGATGCGCGTGGTGCCCGTGCCCCAGCGTTCGATGATGCCGGCAAAGTAGAAGGCCTGGGCGATTAGGGGATTGCGAAGCACCGACGAGTGGGGTTGATAGAGCTGGTCAGGCGTCAGGGGTGGCGGCAACTCCCCCGGACTCCAAACCTCCAGGCGGTCTTCTTCCAGGCGGATCTGGATGTCCGCCGGATAGGTGTAATCCCGGTGGACGAGGGCGTTCGCCACCGCCTCCCGCAGGGCCTCCAAGGGATATTCCCATGTCTCTTCGCGCTTTAACCCCTCTAAAGAGGGCTCTTCCACCCGGACATCAAAGCGCACCTTGAGCACCTGGCGAAAGCGTGCCATCGCCCCGTCTAACTGCTCCCACAAGGTCCCGGTGAAATCGTGGCTATCCAAGATCTCGTCCCCCCGGAAGATGCCGATGCGTACCTGCGCCTGGGGAAAGAGGCGCTGGGGCCGCTTGCCAAAGAGCAGCACCCCTGCGTTCTTCAGCCGCTCCCCCTCTACGAGGTTGAGGTTGCGCAGCGTCCCTTCGGGATCGGAGAGATCTACATGGGGAAGCCTCTCTCGAGCCAGGCGGGCAAAGGCCTTCAGGGCTTCCGGATCCACCTCCTTCAGCGTCCAATCGCTGGGGAGCCCATCCCAACTCCTCCCGGAACGCGTGAGGATATGGCGGGCCAGTTCCTCGGGGGAGAAATCGCGGTTTGTGCTGCCCACGCGGCGGAGATACCGCCCCTTGTAGGGCACCAACCCCGGGGCCGGGTCTACCCGAATTTCCACCACCGGCAGGCCCTGCATCTCCACCACGCGAACCGACGGCGTGATGCCCAGATGGGCGGCGATGAGGTTGGCGATGCGCTGGAGCTCACGGTCATCCGCTCGAGTACCAACAATTTCCCCATCGTCTCGGACGCCAAGGAGAAGCCTGCCGCCTTCCGTGTTGGCGAAGGCCGCTAGATCCTCCAGAGCCCGCTCGGTCCACTGCCTTTTGAACTCCAGGGTTTGGCCTTCCCTCGCCTCAGCCTTCCCCATGCGCTATGTTCCCTTGCCTTGAAGCCCCAGGATGCTCAGCACTTCCTGCAGCCCTCGGGGTCGTAACCGTGCGAGATGGGAGAGCTCATCCTCAAAGACGTCGGAGAGCCGCTTGCGGATTCGACAGTGGATTCTGTGAAATGCTCACTCATGACCGCTTACTCCCTCTTCCTGCAGCTCCCTCAGGGTCCGCCCATGCCTATCTTTCCATTCGATTCTTCCGTTTGCCGACCTGCCAAGGATTATCCCGGCCGCGGTCGAGGGCGAATCGAGTATGTAATCCTGGGTAAATCGGTAGACCTCCCCGGCATCCTCGAGCACGCCCTGCTTCAGGAGTGAGCGGCGCAGTTCGCTCAGATGTCGGGGAATTGAGGGCACCTCGCGCTTGACTGCCTGGGAGCTGGCCCTTACCACAAAGCCTTCGGCCGTCTCCTGAGCCCGGGCCTCGATACCCTTCGCTCTTAAGTAGAGTTCGTGGCGTTTCTCGCCCCCGATTTTGGGTTTCTCGAAAAAGCTCACGCCAACGACTGGCAGACAAAGGAGTAGATCGGCGAGAAAGGCCTCCGCATCCGCCTGGTCGGCCTCGGAGAGTGTAGGAAGTTGGGGGATGCTGCCGTTGTCCAGTTCGGCCCGTTTGGCTTCTGCGGCCAGGGCTACGAGCCGCGCCTCGAGGTACTTCACATGCGCCTTATTCAGGCTTGTGTCCTTGCAGGTGAAGACCGCGGCGTGCATCCAGAAGTCCTTCTGCTTGGCATGCTGCTCCAGGCGAGGTAAGACCGTATCCCCTTCGCCCACATACACGCGGGGAAGCTGGCCGGACTCGCCCGGGCCCCACAGTACGTAGACCCCGGGACGCTTGAGCTCCTCCCGCTGTCGCGCCTCAGCGAAGCGTACGCGCGGGAAGACGATGCCTACACCCGTCCAGTTGGACTTCTCAACGATGTGTAGGCCCTCGGGCTCGCCCGTGGGCAGGAAGATTCGCACCGAGAACCCCGCGTTCTTTCTCATAAACCGGCCCTCTCTAAGAACTTTTCTGCGTCTTTGACCCGCAGTTGGCGGCCGCCCACAGCTGGGCCTCGAAGCCTAGGTTGGCGGCCGTATCGTGGTCCTTTCGCGGCCTACGAGTTCGGCGCTCCGCCATTGCCGACCCCCTTCCCCACCCCAGATGACCTCCTCACATCGCATGCGCTCTTTTCTTCCCACGTGCCACGTAGCCTCCTCCTTAACCCCTCTCTGGCTCATGATATTCCTCAAGTCGGTTCCGCCCCAGCCAGGCAAAGGCTTGAACCCACCCTCCCGGGGAATCTACGACACCTCCGCATTGACCGCCCCCTCCTACACCCCCGAAGGGGGACGGGCCACCCCCTAAAGCTCAAACCCCAGGGCTACTTACCCGTACCCCACTTGTCGTGCCCGCCCTCCGGATGGACAAAAGCCTTCGGAGACGGCCTCAGGGTGTTTCCCTGGTGGGAAAGCAGCCTGTGTCCGCTAAGATCTGCTGCTGCAAGATTAGCCCTTGCAAACTGACCCTTCCTTTGACCCCTTTCGCCCCATCGTTTCCGAAAGGTGTTCCCCTAACGGGGAGGTAGCGGCACCTTGGCGGGTCGGCCGCCGGGCTTGGGGGCGGGGATCAAGGGCTCCAGGATGGCCCACTCCTCGTCCGTCAAATCGCTGGGGTATGCTCTC
>NZ_ATNI01000104.1:0-10604 GCF_000511705.1 Thermus sp. NMX2.A1 | reverse complement strand
TCGAGCACATCCGGGCCAAGGACCCTAGCCGCTACCCCGACCCCCTTTACCGAAACCTCCGCCGCCTCCTGGCCGAGGCCCACGGGGTATCGCCGGAACAGGTGGCCGTGGGCACGGGAACCAGCGAGCTCATCCACCGCCTGGTGCGTTGGAACTACCTCCGGGGCCCTATCCTCCTTCTAAAGCCCACCTTTAGCGAGTACGCCCGGGCAGCCCGGGCCCTGGACCTTCCCCTTTGGGAGGTGGAGACCCCGGAGGAGTACCTAAAGCTCTTGCCACGAAGCTCCATAGCCTTCCTCTGCCTCCCCAATAACCCCACGGGGGAGGTCTACCCCTTCCTGGAGGAGGCAGTGAGGCGGGCGGGAGGAGCCTTGGTGCTGGACCTGGCCTACTTCCCCCTAATGGAAACGCCCCCTTCCCTACCCCAAGGGGCTTGGCTCCTCTATAGCCCCAACAAGGCCCACGGCCTTACGGGGGTGCGGGCCGGGTACCTGGTGGCTCCCTTGGACCTCACGGTTTTCCAGAACCTGGCCCCCTCCTGGCCCGTATCCGTGTACGGGGAAGGGCTTTTGGAGGGGCAACTGGACCCCAGGGCCCAGGCCTGGCTGGAAAGCACCCGTAAAGAGCTTCACCGCCTGAGGGGACTTCTGGCCCAGGGGCTTAGGGAGTTGGGCCTCGAGGTGCGGGAAAGTCCCGCCAACTTCCTCCTGGTACGGGTGGGCCAGGCCGCGGAGGTGGCCAGGGCCCTCAGGGAGAAGGGCATCCGGGTGCGGGATGCCACCAGTTTCGGCCTTCCCGAGTGGCTCAGGCTTTCCGCCCAAAGGGAGGAGGCCATAGAGGCTTTGCTTAAGGCCCTGGCCCAGGTATAGCCAGGCTGCCACCGAGATCCCCACCATGGCCACCCTCCGGCCTACTGGGCCAGAAGCCACGCTGACCCGAGGCATAGGGGAGCCAACTGGATCACCCGGCCTGGTGGGCGCATGGGCCTCGAGGCTTACGCCATGTAACCGATAAGGGCTGGTCTGGGCTCAGTGCATCTCGGTTTCACCAAGAAAACATAGCCCGGGCCAGCCGAAGTCTCTTCCGGTCCACCTGGTTGCCGGCCAGGATCAGCCGCAGGCCATCCTGCTTGGGGTGAACCCTGGCTTTTTGGGTTCTGGTAGCTTCCCAAATTGCTGTTGTACCATATACTTGTGAGACTAAGCTATTACTATCAGAACGCTATGCACATATTCAGCGCTTTCTGTGCTTAGTGTAAGTCAAAATGTGGTCATTTGACCATTACTATCTTGACAAGCTGCACAACCACCCCTATACTTTCCCATATGAGGAGCCTCCCGACCCAGGAAGAGCACCCTCCGAACGGAACTCCCGCCACCTCCACCCATTGCGGTTTCTGCGCCATGCAGTGCGCGATGCAGTTACACGCCGACGGTACGGTCAAACCCCTACCTCACCCCATCAACAAGGGGAGGCTTTGTGTACTGGGCTTGACCTCGGGCGAACTGCTGGGGCACACCCATCGCCTGAGAACCCCTCTGGTGCGTAAGAAGGGGCAGCTTGAGCCTGCGAGCTGGGAAGAGGCCTTGGAGGTAGCGGTAGAGGGCTTCCGGCGCATTGCAGCCAGGCATGGTAACACCGCCAACGCGGTGTACGGTGGGGGCAGCCTGAGCAATGAAAAGGCCTATTTGCTGGGCAAGTTCGCACGATTGGTTTTGAAGACCCCTCACGTGGACTACAACGGGCGCTATTGCATGTCGGCGGCGGCCGCCGCCCAGAACCTTGCCTTTGGCCTGGACCGGGGGCTTAACCGTCCCCTAGCCGACCTACCCCGGTACGACCTGATCCTCTTAGCAGGCTCCAATGCGGCGGAGACCCTGCCCATGCTGATGCCATACTTCCACCAGGCCAAGGAGGGTGGCACCCGCTTCATTGTGGTGGACCCTCGCCATACCATCACCGCGAACCTCGCCACCTTGCACCTCGCGCTTCGTCCTGGCACCGATCTCGCCGTGGCCAATACCTTGCTCCACGTACTCGCCAAGGACCATCGCCTCAACTATGGCTTCATCGCTGAGCACACCCGAGGGCTAGAGAAGGCCCTGGCGGCGGTGGAGGGCTGTACACCGGTCTGGGCTGCGGAGATTTCTGGCCTGACGCCTTACGAGATCCAACAGGCCGCCCAACTGCTCGCCAGCGCCCGCAAAGCCCTCATCCTCACCGGGCGGGGGGCTGACCAGAATGCGCGCGGTGTGGACACCACCCTGGCCTATATCAACCTGGCGCTGGCACTGGGGGCGGATTTTGGTACCCTCACCGGCCAAGCCAACGGCCAGGGTGCGCCCGAGATGGGGCTGAAGGCCGACCAGCTGCCCGGCTACCGCAGCCTCGAGGACCCCAGCGACCGCCTGGCCGTCGCCAGGGTGTGGGGAATTGAGCCCGAGCAGCTCCCTGGCAAGGGGTATTCGGCCTTCGAGATCCTGCAAGCCATCGCCCGGGGCGAAATCCAGGGAATGCTGGTGATGGGCGCAAACCCCATCCCCTCTTCCCCACACTCGGATTGGGTGCGCGATGCCCTCGCCCGCATGGAGCATCTGGTGGTGATCGACCCCTTCCTTTCGGAGACGGCCCGCCATGCCAGGGTGGTGCTACCCGGCGCGCTCTGGGTTGAAGAGGATGGCACCACAACTAACCTCGAGGGCCGCGTGGTCCTGCGCCGTGCTGTACACCGCCCTCCTATTGGGGCCAGAGGCGATTTGGAGATCCTCCGCGACCTAGCCGTTGGGCTTGGGGCAGGGCAGTATTTCCGCTACACCAATCCCCGTGAGGTCTACGACGAACTACGCCTGGCCACCCGAGGGGCTAAAGCCGATTATTATGGCATCACCTGGGAGCGCCTAGAAGCCGGGGAGGAGGTATTCTGGCCCTGCCCCTCTGAAAACCGCCCTGGCACGCCCAGGCCTTTCGCCCAGGGCTTTCCCCAGGCTGACGGACGCGCGCACTTCATCCCTACGCCTTTTCGGCCGAGTGCCGAGGAACCCGATGGGCGCTATCCCCTCTATCTCACCACGGGGCGGGTCCTCTACCACTACCTCACCGGCAACCACACCCGCCGCCTAAAGCGCCTCATTAAGAAGTACCCCGAGCCGCTTTTGGAGGTTCACCCCGAAACCGCCCAGCGCCTGGGGCTTGCTGAGGGAGGCCTGGCCGTGGTCCGTAGCCGGCGTGCCAGGGCCTGTTACCGGGTAAGGTACAACCCCAAGATTCGCCCCGACACCCTTTTCGTGCCTTTCCATTGGGAAGGAGAGCGGGCCATCAACCGGCTGATTAACCCCGCCCTCGACCCCAGTTGCGGGATGCCCGAGTTCAAGGTGGCCGCCGTGGACCTCGCACCGTTCACCCAGCCCGAGACCGTGGCAACGGCAGCCGACCAGGAGGTGTCATGTACTACCCTGTGATGCTGGATCTACGGGGCCGCCCGGTCCTCTTCATAGGGGGAGGCTGCGAAACAGAAGCCAAGGTGCGGAGCTTACTGGAGGTGGGGGCAGCCGTCACGTTGATCTCTCCCCACCCGCACCCGGGGCTAGAACCCCTTCTGGAAGACGGCAAGGGCCCACGGTTTCGGTGGCTACGGCGGGGGTACCGCCGGGGAGACCTCGAGGGCTTTCAACTGTGCTTTGCCCATCCGCGCGAGCGCTGGCTCCACCCTCTCATCGCCCAGGAGGCCCGCGAGCGAGGGGTGTGGCTGAACACGGTGGATGACCCAGCCCACTGCGATTTCATCCTACCCGCGGTTCATCGGCAGGGGGCATTGATCATCGCAGTCTCCACCAGCGGGGTGGCCCCCGCCTTAGGGGTAAGGATCCGGCAGGAACTGGCCAAGAAATACGGCCCTGAGTACAAAGAATTTCTCCAAATACTGCACGCCTACCGAACCATTGTGAAGGAAACCTTTCCCCATGACTTCCAGGCTAGGAAGGCTGCCTGGTACCGCATGATGGACAGCCCCGCCCTGGAACTGGTAGCCCGGGGCGAAACCGAGGAGGCCAGAGAGGTTCTGCTCAGGGCTCTACACCAATCGGGGTTGGAGGGGGTGTCTTCATGATGAGGGATAGGAGTAGAGGCAAGGTCTACTTGGTGGGCGCGGGCCCGGGAGATCCTGAGCTTTTAACGCTCAGGGCCCTCCGCTTGCTCAAGAGGGCCGAGGTGGTGCTCTACGACCGCCTGGTCAGTCCCGCCGTGTTGGAACAGGTCAATCCCCGGGCCCAGCTCGTTTACGTGGGAAAGGAGCTGGGCGAGCAGGACAGGGTACAGGAGTTCATCCTCCACCAACTGCTCCATCACGCCCGCTCCGGAAAGAAGGTGGTGCGGCTAAAGGGAGGGGATCCCTTGGTCTACGGACGTGGGGGGGAGGAGTGGCTGTTCCTGACCGAAAAAGGGATCGAGGTGGAAGTGGTGCCTGGGGTGAGCTCCGCCCTCGCTGTCCCAGCTTTGGCCGGCATTCCCCTGACCATGCGGGGCGTGTCGGGGGGCTTTGCGGTGCTCTCGGGCCACACCCAAGGGGGGAGGTTGCCAGACCTCACCCCCTACACCCGGGTGGACACCCTGGTGGTGCTTATGGGGATCAAGGAACGCAGCCGCATCGCCCAAGAACTGGTACGGGTTGGGCGCAGGCCGGAGGAACCGGTGGCCTTTATCGAACGGGGCTCCACACCCCAGGAGCGGGTGGTGGTCTCCACGCTGGGGGAGGTAGCCGCGGGAGGAAGCGAGGTCCAGCCTCCAGCCGTATGGGTGATAGGGGAGGTGGTGCGGATAAGGGCCCGGCTCAAGCCCCTCGAGGCCAGCACGGCTTTAGAGCCGCGTCCCGCGCTAAGCCCTTAAGGAGGAGGTGCCTATGGTAGAGCGGATCGTAGTGGTGGGCAATGGCATGGTAGGACACAAGTTTCTGGAAGCCCTGAGGGCCAGGACCCAAGACTTCCACCTCACGGTGATCGCCGAGGAGCCACGCCTGGCCTATGACCGGGTCCGCCTGAGCGAGTTCTTCAGCGAACCGCGCCCCAACCTCTCTCTGGGATCCTATGAGCAGTACGCGGAATGGGGCGTCCACATCATCCACGCCAGGGCCACGGCCATCGACCGCGGACAAAGGCTTGTCCGGACCACCCATCAGGATATCCCCTACGACATCCTGGTTCTGGCAACGGGCCCCTACCCTTTCGTGCCGCCTATCGAGGGGCGTGACCTCGAGGGCTGCTTCACCTACCGCACCCTCGAGGACCTTACCCGCATAGAAGCCTGGGCCAAGCACAGCCAAAAGGGGGTGGTCATCGGTGGTGGCCTGCTGGGGCTTGAGGCTGCCGGGGCCTTGTTAAAACTGGGTCTAGAGACCCACGTGGTGGAACTCGCCCCCCGCCTGATGCCCATGCAACTGGATGAGCTAGGCGCCCATCTGTTGAAGAAAAAGCTCGAGGCCATGGGGATCGGGGTGCACCTCTCCAAAACCACCCAGAGGATCAGGGGCAGGGGTGGCCGCGTGGCCGCGCTGCACTTCGCCGACGGGAGCAGCCTCGAGGCGGACCTGGTGATCTTCTCGGCGGGCATTCGCCCCCGCGACGAACTGGCGCGATCGAGCGGCCTTGAGGTAGGCGAGCGCGGCGGCATTGTCATAGATGAGCACTGCCGCACCTCCGATCCCCACATCTACGCCATCGGGGATTGTGCCCTCTACCAAGGCCGCATCTACGGACTGGTGGGACCCGGCTACGAGATGGCCCGCGTCCTGGCCGAACATCTCACCGGCAGCACGAGGACCTTCACCGGGGCGGACACGTCCACCAAGCTCAAGCTCCTGGGTGTGGAGGTGGCCAGCTTCGGCGACGCTTTCGCCCAAACCGCAGGCGCAAGGGAGATCCTGCTTTACGACCTCGGCAAGGGCGTTTACAAGAAACTCGTGATCAGCCCAGATGGCCGGCGGCTTCTGGGCGGCATCCTGGTGGGCGACACCTCGGACTATCCCAGGCTTCACAACCTGTTCTCCAACGCCCTAGAGCTGGGAAACCCCGAGCACCTGCTCATTCCCCCAGCCCAGGAAAATCCCGCCACCAGGACCACCTTACCCCTCACAGCGCGGGTGTGCCAGTGCGAGAACGTGACCAAAGGTACCATCGTTGAGGCCATACACCTGGGTGCCCGCGACATCGCCTCGTTGAAGAAGGCGACCAAGGCCGGCACGGGTTGCGGCGGCTGCGTGGGCATGATGGAGGATATCCTCAAGGAGGAGCTGCTGAAGCTGGGCGAGAAGGCCAGCGACCACCTCTGCGAGCATTTTCCTTATAGCCGCCGTCAGCTCTTCGACATCGTCCGGGTCAAGGGCTACAAGACCTTCGATGCCCTACTGCGCGACTACGGCAGGGGAGTGGGTTGCGAGGTCTGTAAGCCAGCCGTGGCCTCAATTCTGGCCTCCTTCTACAACGAACACGTGCTGGAGGACGCCCATGCCCCCTTGCAGGACACCAACGACCGCTTCCTGGCCAATCTGCAGCGCGACGGTACCTATTCGGTGGTACCCCGCATACCCGGCGGGGAGATCACCCCCGAGAAGCTCATCGCCCTCGGACAGATAGCGAAAAAGTACGGGCTTTACACCAAGATCACCGGCGGGCAGCGGGTGGACCTCTTCGGGGCACGGCTAGAGCAGCTCCCGCACATCTGGGCTGACCTCATCGCCGCTGGCTTTGAATCTGGTCACGCCTACGGCAAGGCCGTGCGTACCGTTAAGAGCTGCGTGGGCGACACCTGGTGCCGCTACGGGGTGCAGGACTCAGTTGGGCTGGCCATCCGGCTGGAAAACCGCTACAAGGGCCTCAGGGCTCCCCACAAGATCAAGATGGGGGTCTCAGGGTGCATCCGCGAGTGCGCCGAGGCCCGTAGTAAGGATGTCGGCGTCATCGCCACCGAGCGGGGTTGGAACCTCTACGTGGGCGGCAATGGGGGCATGAAGCCCCGCCACGCCGAGTTGCTGGCCGCCGACCTCGACGAGGAAACCCTCGTGCGCTACATCGACCGTTTCCTGATGTTCTACATCCGTACCGCCGATAAGCTCCAGCGCACCAGCGGGTGGCTGGAGAAGCTGGATGGCGGCATCGAGTACCTGCGGGAGGTGATCGTGGAAGACAAACTGGGTTTAGCGGCGGAACTCGAGGCCCAGATGGCCCGCCACATCGAGACCTATCGGTGCGAGTGGAAGGCCACGTTGGAGGACCCCAATAAGCTCAAGCACTTCCGCCACTTCGTCAACTCCGACGCCCCCGACGACAACATCGTAATGGTGCCACAACGCGGCCAGCACCGCCCGGCCTACGACTTTGAGCGCGACACGCTCCCCCTACCCTTGGCCACGGAGGCAGAACCATGAGGTGGGTCCGGGTCTGCCGGCTAGAGGACATCCTGCCCGGGAGTGGCGTCTGCGCCCTGGTGGAGGGGAAGCAGGTGGCCATCTTCCGCGTGGGCGAGCGGCTGTTCGCCCTTTCCAACTTCGACCCCTTCACCAAGGCCAACGTAATCAGCCGCGGGCTGGTGGGAAGCAAAGGGGAGCGCCTGTACGTAGCCTCGCCCCTACTGAAACATCGCTTCGACCTGGAAACCGGCGAATACCTGGACGACCCCACCGTTCGCCTGGCCGTGTACCCGGTTAGGTTGGAGGCAGGGGAAGTCTGGGTGGGCGTTCCCGTCGCCGAGGTAGCCAAGGTGGGTACATGAAGCTTTCCGGGATGCGCTTTGCCCTCTGTAGTTCACGCCGGGGGGAAGACTTGGCGCTGATTCTTAAAAAGCAAGGGGGCATTCCCCTATTTCGCCCCACCGCACAGACGGTGCTGGCTGAAGCCCACTTGCTAGAGGAGCAGCTTCGCAAATTCGCCCATTATGGTGCCGACTGGGTCATCTTCACCACGGGCACGGGATTCCAGCAACTCCAGGAGCAGGCCGAGGCCCTGGGATTGTGGGAAGCAGTCTATGCCCAACTAAGGCGCAGCAAGATCGCGCTGCGGGGCTACAAGGCCCGGCGAGCCCTCAAGGGGCATGCCCTCGAGGCCGTCCTCGAGGACGAGGATGGCACCATGGAGAGTCTGATGGAGGCCCTTCGGGTTTATCCCTTGACGGGCCAACGGGTGTTTCTCCAACTTTACGGACAACCCGCCCCCGGGCTTGTCCACTTTCTCCGAGAGCGGGGAGCGGTGGTGGAGGAGTTCCTACCCTACCGGCACCTCTGCGCCCCCGAAACCGGTCTTGCCCGGTTGATGGAGGAAATCCTTGCCCAGCAGGTAGATGCGGTGGTCTTCACAAGCATGCCCCAGGTGGAGTGCCTCCTGGAGTACGCCCATAGAGGGGGACAGATGGACCATCTGAGGGAGGCCTTCCAGGAGGTCTGGGCCTTGGCCATAGGGCGAGTAACCGCAAGGCCCCTGCAAGAGGCGGGGATACGGGTATGGCATCCCAGGACGGAGCGCATGGGAGCCTTGGTAACGGAATTTGCCGCTTTCCTCGAGGAAATCAGCAGCCCCAGGAAGGCAGGCTAAAGGGAGGTGAGGCATGAAAAAGATCGCTCGCAGGGAGGTGCTGAAGAAGGGGCTTGCCCTGGGCATTGCCACCACCGGGCTTGTGCGTGGCCAGGCCCGGAGCAGAAAGCTTAGGATCGGCTTCATCGCCCTCACCGATTGCGCCTCCGTGGTGATGGCCAAGGAGCTAGGCCTGTACCAGAAGCACGGGGTGGATGTGGAACTGGTCAAGGAGGCCAGCTGGGCCACCACCCGTGACCACCTTCTTAGCGGGGAGATCGTGGCGGCGCACACCCTCTTCGGCCTGCCCTTCTCGGTGTATACCGGGATCGGCGGGCCGGCGGGACGGGTGTTGCGCATCGCTATGGTCTTAAACAACAACGGCCAGGCCATCACCCTCTCCAGCCAGGACTTCGGAGGCAAGGTGGGCTTCAAGGACCTGGATGGAGCGGGAAAAGCCATCCTAGCCAAGAAGCGGGAGGGCAAACCCCTTACCTTCGCCATGACCTTCCCCGGCGGCACCCATGACCTGTGGCTGCGCTACTGGCTGGGGGCCTGTGGCGTTAACCCGGTGAAGGACGTGCGCATCATCGTGGTCCCCCCACCGCAGATGGTAGCCAACATGGGCGTGGGCAGTATGGACGGCTTCTGCGTGGGCGAGCCCTGGAACGGCGTGGCGGTCAAGCAGGGTATCGGCTTCACTGCCCTAGCCAGCCAGGACATCTGGAAGCACCACCCCGAGAAGGCCTTGGTCTTCAACCATGAGTTCTTTCGCGATAATCCAGAGGAGGCGCGGGCCATTACCAAGGCGGTCCTCGAGGCCAGCAAGTGGCTGGATAACCCAGCTAACCGCCGCACCGCCGCCAAGGTGATTGCCCGCCGCCAGTACGTCAACGCTGATCCCAGCATTATCGAAGCCCGCCTGCTTGGCGTGTACGACCTGGGAGGAGATCTAGGTAGGCACACCTATACCGACGACTACATGCTCTTCCATAACGGTGGCCAGACCAACTTCCCCCGGAAGTCCCATGCCATCTGGTTCCTGGCCCAGTACCGCCGTTGGGGCATGCTCAAGGGAAGGATTGACTACGAAGGCATCGCCGAAACCATCCTGGCGCAGGACTTCTATATTTCCGTGGCCAAGGAGCTCAGCATCCCCATCCCCAATGACGATATGCGTCCCCTTTCCGGCTTCATCGATGGCGTCACCTTTGACCCCAAGGACCCTGAAGGTTCCATCAGGAAGTACAAGGTGAGGGTGTAAGGAGGTTTGTCCATGGAACGCCTTGGTAAAGAGTCCCCCTTTCGGAGGATTACCGTCCCCACCTCCCTGCTCATGGGATTGAACGCCATTACCGGCTTTGCCATCCTGCTGCTGGCGTGGTACATCCTTAGCCACACCATCACCCCCCAGCTGCCCGATCCTGCCAGAACCCTAGGGGTGTTCTGGTAACTTCTTACCAATCCCTTCTACAACCACGGCCCCAACGACCTGGGCATCGGCTTGCAGTTGTGGCTCTCCCTTAAGCGTGTCTTTGCAGGCTTCGGGCTAGGGGCCTTGATCGCTGTGCCCCTGGGCATCGCGGTGGGAACTTCGGAAGGGCTAAGGGCCATGCTTAACCCCGTGATCCAGATCCTACGCCCGATATCCCCCCTGGCCTGGTTCCCGGTGGGCCTGGCTGCCCTCCAGGCCTCGGAACCGGCCTCCATCTTTGTTATCGCTATCACCTCGCTATGGCCTACCCTGATCAACACTGCGCTGGGCGTAGGCTCAATCCCCCAGGACTACCGCAACGTGGCCAAGGTCTTTGCCTTCTCACCCTGGACCTACCTCACCCGCGTGGTGCTGCCCCACAGCCTACCTTACGTCTTCACCGGCTTCCGGCTAGGCATGGGTACAGCCTGGATGGTGATTGTGGCCGCTGAGATGCTTGCTGGAGGCATGGGGATAGGTTTCTTCGTGTGGGACAGCTACAACTCGGGCCAACTGGACTATGTCATGGCTAGCCTCCTCTTCATCGGGCTCGTGGGCTGGGGCCTTGACGCCCTGTT
>NZ_ATNI01000103.1:0-25179 GCF_000511705.1 Thermus sp. NMX2.A1 | reverse complement strand
GGGGCCCGGCAGAGGAGGTGAGTGGAATGAAGCGCTGGTTAAGCCTGGTCCTGTTGCTGGTGGTGGCACTTCTTGTGGTATGGGCTGGCTACCAGGGCTATGCCCGCCTCCGGGCCCTCGAGGGCCAGGTGGCCGCCTTGGAGAGCCGGGTGGAGGCCCAGGAGCAAGCCCTTAAGGCCTTGGGCGATCGGGTGGGCAAGCTGGAGCAGGAGGTCTTCAAGGCTCCGTCCCCACCTCTTTCCCTCCCTGAGGTGCCAAAGGCCCCAAGCGCCCCCGCCTGGCCCTATGCGGTGGGCGTGGTGGTGGCGGCGGTGCTTCTTTTCTTCCTGTTGCAGCTTCTTCGCAGCAACCGGGGAAAGGAAGGGGCCGAGGGGCAGGGATCACCGGGGCAGGAGAACCTCGAGGCCTCCCGTATGGAGAACGAGGGAGCTCCGCCCAAGAAGGAGTAGGGATGGACTAAAGCTCCGGGCGGGCAGGGATTTCCCTGCCCGCCGTTGCCACCCGCCGTAGCTAGTCCTTAAGTTTCTTGACCGCCTCGATCAAGGCAGGAAGTACCTGGTGCACATCCCCCACGATGCCGTAGTCGGCGTGCTTGAAGATGGGGGCCTCGGGGTCCTTGTTCACCGCCACGATGTACTTGCTTTTGTTCATCCCCGCCAGGTGCTGGACCGCCCCGGAAACTCCCAGAGCAATGTACAGGGAAGGTTGCACGGTCTTCCCCGTCTGGCCCACCTGTTCGCTATAGGGACGCCAGCCGGCATCCACCACCGCCCGGGTGGCTCCCACAGCCCCGCCCAGAAGGGCGGCAAGCTCCTCCACCTGCTTGAAGGCCTCGGGGCCACCCATGCCCCGGCCTCCCGTGACCACCACATTTGCCTCGGTGAGGGAGACGCCCTTTTTCTCCTCCTGCACCCTCTCCAGCACCTCCACGGTGGGGACTGGGGGGATGGGAAGCGCCACCACCTGGCCCGCCTGGCCCAGGGGTTCCGCCAGGGGAGTGGTGTTGGGCTTCACCGTGAGGACCACTGGGGGAGCGCTTTTCACCTTCTGGGTCACCCGGTTCAGGTAGGCGTAGCGGGTGGCGTAGACCTCGCCTCCTTCCGCCCAGGATTCCAGGGTGTCCTCCAGGAGCCCAGCCCTTAAGGCATAGGCCACCCGGCCCATGTAGGTGCGGCTTTGCCGGGAAGAAGGGGCGACGATGGCCTTTACCCCGATCTTGGCGGCTTCCAGGATCCCCGCCGCCCACTTCTCGGCGGTGTAGGGACCGAGCTCCGCCACGTAAAGGGTTTCCACGTAGCCTCGGGCCTCTTCCACGGGGGCTTGGCCCTCCGCCAAAAGCACCCCGGCCACCCCTTCTCCAAAGGCCTCGGCCAGCTTCCGGGCCCGGGTCAGGGCCTCGAGGCTCGCCTTCCTCAGCTTGTTTCCATCGTGGTCCAGAACCACCAGGATCATGGATGCCTCCTCAGATCACCTTGGCTTCCTCGTGGAGAAGCCGCACCAGCTCCTCGGCCGCCGCCACGGGGTCCTTGCCGTCCAGGATCTTCTGAAGCCGGGTCTTCTCCTGGATGCTCTCCTGGAGGATTTCCACCCGGCTTGCGCCCTGAAAGGCCACCTTTTTGATCTCCTTCTTCTTGGCCTTCATGATGCCGGGCAGGGTGGGGTAGCGGGGCTCGTTCAGGCCTTGTTGCGTGGTGAAGACCGCAGGAAGCCGCACCCGTACCCACTCCGCTCCCTCGTCCAGGTCGTGCTTGGCCCTGGCGGTTTCCCCTTCCAGCTCGAGGGCTGTGGTCCAGGCCACCACCTGCACGCCCAGGGCTTCCGCTAGAGCCCCGCCCAGGGCCTGGCTATCCCAGTCCGCCTGTTGCCCGCCCGTGAGGATGAGGGTAGGGGATTCCTCCTTCAGGATGGGGGCCAGGGCCTCGGCCACGGTCACGGGATCGGCATACCCCTCGTAAACCACGTGGATGCCCCGGTCCATCCCCATGGCCAAGGCGGTGCGGATGGCTTCCTCGGTGCGCTCGGGGCCGAAGCCCACCACGATGGCCTCGCCCCCGTGCTTCTCCTTTAGGCGAAGGGCTTCCTCCACCCCGTACTCGTCCATCTGGTCCAGGATCAGGGTGGCCCCGGAAAGGTCCACCCGATCCCCCTGGATCCTCAGCCTGCTTTCCCCGTCCGGTACCTGCCTGATGACCGCCACGAACTTCATCCGTTACCTCCTATTCCGCCAGGAGATGCCTGGCGATGATGAGCCTTTGGATCTCGTTGGTGCCCTCGTAGATCTGGTTGAGCTTCACGTCCCTCAAGAGCTTCTCCACCGGGAACTCCCGCACGTACCCGTAGCCCCCGTGGATCTGGATGGCCTGGTTGGCGGCTTCAAAGGCGATCTCCGAGGCATAGGCCTTGGCGATGGCGCTGGCGTGGGCATGGGGCAGGCCCTGGTCGGCGAGCCAGGCGGCATAGTAGGTGTACATGCGGGCGGTTTCTATGCCGATCATCATGTCCGCCAGCTTGAACTGGATGGCCTGGAAGCTCGCGATGGGCTGGCCGAAGGCTTCCCGTTCCTTGGCATACTTTTTGGCCTCGTCCAGGGCCCTTCGCGCCACCCCCACGCTTCCCGCCGCCACGGGGATGCGGGTTTTGTTGAGGGTGTTCATGGCGATCTTGAACCCTTCTCCTTCCTCCCCCAGGCGGTTTTGCACGGGTACCTTGACGTCCTCAAACACCAGCTCGTAGGTTCCCGAGGCCCTTTGCCCCATCTTCCCGTGGATCTTCACAGCGCTGAAGCCCGGGGTGCCCTTTTCCACCACCAGGGCCACCACCCCCTTGTGGCGTAGCTCGGGGTTCAGGGTGGCGAAGACCACCACCCACTCGGCCTCGCCCCCGTTGGAGATCCACATCTTGGTGCCGTTAAGGATGTAGTAATCCCCCTGGCGCACCGCTCGGGTCTTGAGGGCGGCGGCATCCGAGCCGTTTCCCGGCTCGCTGAGGGCGAAGGCGGCCAGGGCGGGTTTCTCGGTAAGGGGTTTGAGGAAGCGGCGCTTTTGCTCCTCGTTCCCGGCTAGGAGCACGGGGGTAATCCCCAGGTCGCTGGCCATGGGGATGGTGTAGATGCCCATGCAGGCGTAGGCCAGCTCTTCCCCCACGATGACCTCGTCCAGCATCTTGAGGCCCATCCCCCCGTACTCCTCGGGGATGATGGCGTTCAGGAGGCCCACCTCGTGGAGCTTTTCTATGACCGGCCAGGGCACCTCTTCCTTCTCGTCGTACTCCTGGGCCACGGGGAGGATGACCTCCTTGGCGAAGCGCCGGGCCAGGGCCTGGAGCTGCCGTTGTTCCTCGGTGAGGCTGAAGTCTATGGGCATAACCTCCTCCTTGGCGGCCTGCCAGGGGTGGGGCCTAGGGCCCACTCTTTGACCCAGTCTAAGATTTTGCCCACCCCCTTGCAACCCCGCCCCCATGCTACCATTGGAGGCAGATGAGAACCTCGGGCCAATTGGAGATCCTTGGACGTTTTCAGCGAGCCTTATTGAAGGACCTGGAGCCTGTGCAAATACTTCGGAACCTCCTCGAGGTGGCCACGGAGGAGGGAGTGGAGCGGGCAGCCCTCTTCCTCTACCACCGGGAAACCCGGGAGCTGGTGGGGGAGGTGGCCTCGGGCCGGGGCCGCCACTACACGGTTTCCGCCATCGCCCTTCCCCTATACGCAAAAGGGCCTGTGCAGGAGGCCTTTTTCGCCGAAGGTCCCGTGCGGCGGGGAGAGGAATGGCTTTTGCCGGTGGTGGGGGAGGAGGCCTCCTACTGCTGGGCCGATCCCGAGGCCCGCTGCACGGTCCGCCCCCGGGCCACCCGGGAAACCCGCTTCCTGGTCTGTCCCAGCTGCGCTTACTTTTCGCCCAAGGGGGTGTTGAGCCTGGAGGGAGTTCCCCAGACCCTGAGGCCTCTTCTGCCCCTTCTGGCCCAGCTCACGGCCCTGGCTTTGAAAAACGGCGAGCTCCTGTCGGAGCGAAACCGGGCTTTGGCGGAGCTTTCCCGTCACGCGGAGGCCCTATCCCACGTGAGCGCCTTGGCCCGGGAGGTGGTCAAGGCCCTGGAGCCCGCTGCCGTGCTGGAAACCCTGGCCCAGGCCCTTTCGGAGCGCTTCGGTTTCTTCCGGGTGACCGTGGCCCTGGTGAAGGGGGAGGAGGGTAAGGACTGCCTGGAGGGTTACCTCACGGTGCGGGGAAAAGACGTGTACTGGACGGAGGGCATCAGCCGCATCCGCCTGCCCCTGGCTTCTTCCCCCGATCCCCTGGCCCAGGCGGTGCGGGAACGGAGGACCCTGGTTCTGGGAAGGGAGAGCCTGCCCCCGCATCTGGCCCAGGAGATGGGTCCAAGTGTCGCCTTTGTTCCCATTCTGGCTGAGGAAGAGGCCTTGGGGGCAGTGGCCGTGGACCACGGGCCTGGGGGGCCAGGGGTGAGCGAGGCGGAGGTGCGTTATGTGGAGCTCCTCACGGGTGTGGCGGGGGTGGCCCTCAGGAATGCCCAGCTTTACCGGGAAAAGAAGGAGCTTTCCCTGGCCTTGGCTGCGGAGCGGGGGCGGCTTTTCCAGGTGCTGGAGGAGCTTCCCGACGGGGTGGTGGTTCTTTTCGGTTCCGAGGGTTTTGCCAACGGGAAGGCCCGCCAGGCGCTTTCCGTGGGGTCCACGGTGTCCCTCGAGGACCTTCCCGCGGCCCTGGAGCCCGCCTTGGAAGGAGGAAGGCTGGAGTTCAGCCTGGGAGGGGCCACGTATAGCGTCCGGGGAAAACAGGTGGGGGAGATGCGGGTCTTGGTTTTCCACGACATCACCGAGCGCACCCGCATGGAGCGGGCCTTGAGGGAGCAGGTGGCCTTCACCCAGACCTTGGTGGACCTGGCCAAGGAAGCCTTGCGCCAGCCGGGTCTCGCTCCCCTGACCGAGGCCATTGTCAAGCGCCTGCAGGCTCTTTTCAGCGCGGATGAGGGGTTGCTCTTGGCGGAGGAGGGGGGTAGCCAAAGGGTGCTTTACAGCACTTGCACCCTTCCCGGACCCCTTCCCCGGCCCAACCTTCTGGAAAAGGCCTTGATGGAGGGAGAGCCCCTAGGGGCGGAGGTCTTGGAGGCCCAGGATTGTGGGGTGGCGGAGGCGCTGGGCCTTAAGAGCGCCTTGGTGGTTCCCTTCCGGGCGGGGGGGTTCCGGGGTGGACTCCTGCTGGGCTTTCGGCGGGAGAGGCGTTTTTCCGAGAGACTCCTCTCCCGGCTGGTTCAGGTGGGGACCCTGCTGGCTTTGGTGCTGGAAAAGGCTCGCTTTTTGGAACTGATGGAGGCCGAGGAGGAACGCCTCAAGGCACTTTTGGAGCACTCCCAGGACGTGGTTTACGTACTGGATGGGGAAGGGCTTATCCGTTATGTGAGCGCCAGCGTGCGCCCGGTGCTGGGCTATGACCCCGAGGGGTACAAAAGGGCTCCCTTGAGGGCCCTGGACTTCGTTCACCCCGAGGACCGGGGGCTGGCGGAGGCCCTGTTCCGCGAGCTTTTGCGCCACCCGGGGGAGGTGCGCACCGGGGAGTTCCGGGTCCTTCATGCGGACGGCATCCCGATTCCCGTGGAGGCCTGGGGGCGGAACCTCCTGGCTGACCCCCGGGTGCAGGGGGTGGTGGTGGACCTGCACGACCTGCGCTCCAGGCTGGAGGCCGAGCGGCTTAAGGGGGAGTTCATCGCCGCCGTAAGCCACGAGCTCCGCACCCCTTTGGCGGTGATCATGGGCCTGGCCGAGCTTCTTCGCGAAGAGGGGCTTTCCCCCTCGGCCCAGGAGTCGGTGGACCTCATCCTGGAAAGCGCCTTCCGGCTAAAGACCATGGTGGATAACCTCCTGGACACGAGCCGCCTCGAGGCTGGCCGCTTTGAGGTGAGCCGAAGACCCGTGAACCTGAGGCCCCTTCTTCAGGACCTGGCCAGGAGCTTCCAGGGCGTGGCCCGGCTTTCCGGGGTGGAGTTCCAGGTGGCTTTGGAGGAGCTTCCCCTTTTGGAGGCGGACCCCGACCGGGTGGTTCAGGTGGTGGGAAACCTTCTTTCCAACGCCTTCAAGTTCACCCCGCCGGGCGGGCGGGTTTACCTTCGGGCCCGACAGGAAGGGGACAGGGTGGTCCTGGAGGTGGAGGACACGGGCCCTGGCATCCCCAGGGAGGAGCTTCCCAAGCTTTTCCAGCGCTACGCCCGGGCCAAGAATGCCCAGACCCGGGGGGTTTCGGGCACGGGGCTTGGCCTTTTCATTTCCAAGCACATCGTGGAGGCCCATGGGGGCCGGATTGAGGTGGAAAGCGAGGAGGGAAAAGGAAGCCTCTTTAGGGTTATCCTACCTGTATATGGCCCGCATCCTTCTGGTTGAGGACGAACCCTTGGTGGCCCACATGGTGCGCCGCATTCTGGAGCGGGCCGGGCACCAGGTAGACTGGGTCTCTTCCGGCCAGGCGGCCTTGGACAAGCTTTCCGAACCCTACGATCTCGTGGTGTGCGATCTGGTGATGCCCGGGGTATCGGGCCTCGAGGTGATCCAGAGGATGCGGGCTTTGGGTCTTTCCACGCCCATTCTGGCCCTTTCCGCCAGCGTTTCCGAGAAAAGCCGGCGGGAGGCCCTCGAGGCGGGGGCGCAAGCCTTCCTGGGCAAGCCCTTTGAAACCCAGACCCTGTTGGCCCAGGTGGACCGGCTGTTGGCCCGGGAAGAAGGGTAATGGGCCTTCGGACGGCCTGAATAGCCTGGGGCGGGCTGGTGTATACTCATACGCGAAAAGGAGGAAGGTATGAGGCGGAGGCAGTTTCTCAAAGGGGTAGGGGTGGGTTTAGCGGCAAGCCTTTCCTACAGGGCCTTTGCCCAGGCCGCTCCGCAGGTGCGCTGGCGGCTTGTTTCCAGCTATCCCAGGAGCCTGGATACCCTCTATGGCGGTGCCGAGGATTTGGCCAAGCGGGTGGCGGAACTCACCGGCGACCGCTTCCAGATCCGGGTTTACCAGGCGGGGGAGATCGTGCCCGGGGGCCAGGTGCTGGATGCAGTCCAGCAGGGCACGGTGGAGGCGGGCCACACCTATGGCCCTTTCTATGTGGGAAAGAACCCCACCCTGGCCTTTGACGGGGGCGTGCCCTTTGGCATGACCTACCGGCAGCACAACGCCTGGATGCGGTATGGGGGTGGTTTGGACCTCCTGCGCGCGGTCTATGCCGACTTCGGGGTGATCCAGTTCCCTGGGGGAAACACCGGGGCCCAGATGGGAGGATGGTTCCGCAAGGAGATCAAGAGTGTGGCGGACCTTAAGGGCCTAAGGATGCGCATCCCTGGCCTTGGGGGACTGGTGATGGGGCGGCTTGGGGTGGTGCCCCAGACCCTGGCCGCCGGGGATATCTACCCGGCCCTGGAACGGGGCACCATCGACGCCACCGAGTTCTCCGGCCCCTACGACGACGAGAAGCTGGGCTTTTACAAGGTGGCCCGCTACTACTACTACCCCTCCTTCTGGGAACCCAGCGCCCAGCTTTCCTTCCTGGTTTCCCAAAGGGAGTGGCAGAGGCTTCCCAAGGAGTTCCAGGAGGCCTTCCAGGTGGCGGCGGCGGAGGTCAACCTCACCATGATGGCCAAGTACGATGCCCAGAACCCTCCGGCCCTGAACCGCCTTCTCAAGGCGGGGGTGCGCCTGCGCCGCTGGCCCGGGGAGATCATGAAGAAGGCCCTCGAGGAAGCCCGGGCCCTGTACGAGGAACAGGCGGCCAAGGACGCCACCTACCGCAAGGTGTATTCCGCTTACTGGGCCTTCCGCAACGAGCAGTACCGCTGGTTCTCCGTGGCCGAGCTGGGCTATGAGAGCTTCGCCTTCCCCACCGTTTGAGAAAGCTTAGGGAGGTTCTCAGTCCAGCTTTTCCAGGCGCACCGCCGCCACCTTGTACTCGGGGATGCGGCTGAAGGGATCCAGGGCGTCCAGGGTGAGGCGGTTGGCGGGGGCTTCGGCGAAGTGGAAGGGAGCGTAGACCACTCCTTCGGGGGTGCGGTTCGTGACCCAGGCCCGGGCCCGGATCCTGCCCCGGCGGCTCACCACCTGGATGATCTCCCCATCCCCTATACCCAGTTTCTGGGCGTCCTTGGGGTTCACCTCCACCTTGAGTTCGGGGTAGGCTTCCTTGAGCTGGCTGTTGCGGCTTAGGGTGCCCCCGTGCCAGTGGAAGAGGACCCGGCCGGTGGAGAGGGTAAAGGGGTACTCCTCCGAAGGGGTTTCCGCCGGAGGGGTGAAGTGCACGGGGAAGAAACGGGCCTTCCCCGAGGGGGTGTTGAAGCGTTCTCGGAAAAGCACCGCCTCGCCGGGATGGTCCTCGTGGGGGCAGGGCCAGCGAACGCCCTCGCTTTCCAGGCGGCGGTACGTGATCCCGCCCATCATCTCCGGAATGGCCCGGCGGACCTCCTCCCAGATGGCCTCGGGGCCGGGGTAGAGGGCCCAAGGACGGCCCAAGGCCTGGGCCAGGCGCTTGCCCAGCTCCTGGACGATCCACCAATCGGGCCGGGCCTCCCCTGGGGGGTCCAGCAACTTCCGAATCCTCTGGACCCTGCGGTCGGTGTTGGTGAAGGTTCCGTCCTTTTCCAGGAAACTGGCCGCCGGCAGGACCACGTGGGCAAAGGAGGTGGTTTCGTTTTCCAGGATGTCCTGCACCACAAGGAAGGGGAGGGCCTCCAGCTTGGCCTTAAGGTGGTCCTGGTAAGGCTCGCTGGTCACGGGATCCTCCCCGATGAGATAGATGGCCTCTACCTCGGGGATCCTCTCGAAGACCTCGGTCATGCGCAGGCCCGGCTTGGGGTTCAACTCCACCCCCCAGAGGGCCTCAAAGCGTTTCCTTGCTGCCTGGTCCGACACCTTCAGGTACCCGGGGAAAACATCGGGCAGCGCTCCCATGTCCCCCGCCCCTTGCACGTTGTTCTGGCCTCGCAAGGGGTTCAAGCCCGCTCCCTCTTTACCCACCTTGCCCGTGAGAAGGGCCAGGTTCACCAAGGCCTGGGCGGTGGCGGTCCCCTTGGTGTGCTGGGTGACTCCCATGGCCCAGTAAGCCCCCGCCCTCTTGGTGGTGGCGTAAAGCCGGGCGGCTAAAGCGATCCTTTCTTTTTCCACCCCGGTGATGCGCTCGGCCTCCTCCAGGGTGTAGGGCTCCAAGGAGGCCTGCCACTCGGCGAAGCCCTCGGTGCGCTCCGCCACGTACCCTTGGTCCCAGAGGCCCTCCTCGAGGATATAGCGGGCCATGGCGTTCAGGAGGAAAAGATCGGTACCCGGGCGTACCCGTAGCCACAGGGTGGCGGCCTCGGCCATGCCGGTGTAACGGGGGTCCACCACGATGAGCTTGGCCCCTTGCCGCACCCTCTTCTTGATCATGGCCCCGATCACGGGGTGGGTTTCCGTGGTGTTGGAGCCCACCACCAGGAAGAGATCGGTTTTCCAGATGTCCTCTATGGGATTGGTCATGCTGGCCCCGCCCAGGGAACGGGAGAGGGCCACGGTGGAGGAGGAGTGGCAAAGCCTGGAGCAGTGGTCCACGTGGTTGGTGGAGAGGAGGACGCGGGCCAGTTTCTGCGTGAGGTAGACCTCCTCGTTGGTGGTCTTGGCGGAGGGGAAGACGGCGATGGCCTCGGGGCCTCGCCTTTTCAGCACGGCGAGAAGCTTGCTTGCCGTATAGTCCAGGGCCTCGTCCCAGCTAACCCGGCGGAAGGCCTGGCGGCGGTCTTCCCGCACCATGGGGTAGAGGAGGCGCTTACCCGAGAAGGCGAAGTCCAGGCCGAAGCGGCCTTTCACGCAGAGAGCCCCGTGGTTAGGGGGGATGTCGGGGGCCAGCACCCGGAGGATGCGGCCCCCTTGGATCTCGGGCTCCACCTGGCAACCCACACCGCAGTAAGGGCACGTGGTACGCATCCTACACCTCCATGCTCAAGGGCCTGAGGGCCCCTGTGGGACAAACCTGGATGCAGTTGCCGCAGAAGACGCAGGGGGTTTCGGGAAGGGGCTGGTCCAGGGGGGTGGTGGGGTGGGCCATGAGGCCCCTTCCCTCCAGGGTGAGGGCGTACACCCCCATGATCCCGTCCCCGCAGGCATCCACGCAACGGCGGCAGTTCACGCACTTGGCGTAGTCCCTGAGGAAGAAGGGGTTGTCCCGGATGGGCTCCCGCTCCCTTCGGCTCAGGGATACGCTGCCCCAACGCTGGGGTTGGCCCTGATGGACCTTCAGGAGCTCTAAAAGGGAGGGAGCCTGGCTCAGGTCTGTGGTCAGGGCCAGCCATTCCAGGAGGGTTCGGCGGAGGATTCGGAGGTCTTCCGTGTCCGTCCTCACCTCCATGCCCTCCTGGGCCTGGGTGGCGCAGGCGGGAAGCAGGCGGCCATCCACCTCCACCAGGCAGAGGCGGCAAAGCCCCCGGGTTTCCGTGTGGGGATGGTAGCACAGGTGGGGAGGATCCGTGATCTCCAGGAGGAGGGTTCCCTCCTGGACCTCCACCTCTTGTCCGTTCACCTTAAGCCGCACCTTCCACCTCCAACAGGCTTTGGTAGGCCCAGTAGGCGGACTGGCCCAGGCCGCACAGGCTTCCCTTGAGGGTTTGTCCCAGGTGGTGAACCAGGTCCCGGTTCCTTTCCTGCCGCCTCACCATCTCCACCTGCACCGCCGTGCCCAAAGGACAGGGGAAGCACTTCCCGCAGGACTCCTCCTGGAAAAACTCGGCCAGGCCCAAAAGGACTTCCCACAGGTCCACCTCCTTTCCGAAGGCCACGATGGCGCCGGCTCCCAAGGGAAGCCTACCCTTGTAGCGCAAAGGGAAGGCGAAATCGCGGGTAAACACCCCTGCGGCTCCGCCCAGGAGCACGGCCTTCAGCCCCTCTGGCTCGCCTTCAGCTTTCCGTAAGGCGTCTTCCAAGGATGTTCCCAGGGGAAGCTCGTAAAGCCCCGGCCTGGCCACGTCCCCGGTGATGGAGAAAAGCTTGGGCTCCTTTTCACGCCAGGTTCCCGGGCCCTCCCTCAGGATCAGGGGCAGGTTGGCCAGGGTTTCCACGTTTTGCACCAGGGTGGGCCTTCCCCACAGGCCTTTTTCCACGGGAAAAGGGGGCTTTAAGCGGGGCTCGGCCCTTTTGCCCTCCATGGACTCCAGAAGGGCGGTTTCCTCGCCGCAGATGTAGAGGCCCCCGCTGGTAAAGACCTGGGTGGGAACGGGAAGGAGGCCAGCTTCCTCAAGTTGGTGGATGGCTTGTTCCAGGCCCAGGATGGCGGCTTCGAACTCATCCCGCACGTAGAGGAAGACCTGGCTTGCCCCAACGGCCAGGGCGGCCAAAAGCGTTCCCTCCAGGACCAGGAGGGGATGGTGCTCCAGGAGGAAGCGGTCCTTGAAGTTGCCCGGTTCCGATTCGTCGGCGTTCACCACCAGATACCTGGGGGGCTCCCCCCGGGCCACGGCCCGCATCTTGATGTGGGCGGGAAAGGCGGCTCCTCCCCGGCCCAGGAGTCCAGCCTCCTCCACGGCCTCGAGGATGGCCTCCGGGGCGAGGAGGTTTTTCAGGGCCCTCCGCAGGAACAGCAACCCTCCCAGCGCTTCATACCGGTCTAGTTCCAGGATGGGTTCGGGAGGGAGGAGCCGGTCCCCATGCCCTAGGGCGAAGGGAAGGCGAAACTCCTTAAAGGGGATGAGCCGGCCTTCCCATTCCACATAGCGTTTTTCCCCTTCCACCCGCACGTGGATGGGGGAGAGGGCCTCGAGGCCCAAGGGAGGATGGGTTCCATCGGCTCCCTCTAGGAGGCGGGCGAATCCCCGGGCCCGGGCCACGGGATCGTCCACCAGGAGCCTCCCCTGGGGCAGGCCCCGGTACCGGGGGTAGTAGCGCACCACCCCCCAGGCCTGGGCCAGGGGTATCCCGGCAAGCCGGGCTGCCTCGGCCACCTTCTCCTCGCTTAGGGGAAGGCGGGCATCCAGGAGGGGGAGGAGGCTTGGCTTTTCCATGCCCTTAGCTTACCTGGCCGAGGGGGCTAGGCCGGTCAAAGGATGCGGAGATGGGGAAAACGGGAGAGGAGGTGGTGTTGGAAACCTTCCATGCGGTCTTCGGGCACCAGGGCCACCACCGCCCCGCCGAACCCCGCCCCCGTGAGCTTGGCCCCATAGGCTCCGGCCCTCAAGGCCTCTTCCACCAGGGCGTCCAGCTCCGGGAGGCTTACCTCATAGTCTTGGGAGAGGGAGCGATGGCTTTGCACCATGAGTTCGCCGAAGGCCCGGGCATCCCCTCTTCGTAGGGCTTCTACCCCCTTTAGCACCCGGAGGTTCTCTCCCACGATGTGCCGCGCCCTTTTGTCCAAGGGGGAGGGAAGGCTCTCCACCAGGCAAAGGTCCCCGATGTCCCTCAGGCTTCGCACCCCAAGCCGCCTGGCTGCCTCCTCTGCTTCCTTGCGCCGTTCGTTGTACCCGGCGCTGGCCAGGTGTCGCTTTAAGCCCAGGTCTAGGACGGCCACCCGGCTCCTTGGAGGAAGGGGTAGGTTCTCGTGTTCCAGGGTCCGGGTGTCCAGGAAGAGGGCCTTGCCCAACTCGCCCAGGCTGGCGGCCATCTGGTCCATGATGCCGCAGCGCACCCCCACGTACTCCACCTCCGCCTTCTGGCCCAGAAGGGCGATTTCCTTGTCGGAAAGGGGCAGGCGGTAGAGGAGGCGCAGGGCCTTTAGCGCCGCCACCTCGAGGGCCGCCGAGCTGGAAAGCCCCGCTCCTATGGGTACCCTGCTCCGCACGTAAAAGCGAGCCCCGGGAACCCCGTACCCCGCCTCCCTCAGGGCCCAGACCACCCCCAGGAGGTAGTCCAGAAAGTCCCCCTGGGCCGGGCTTTCCAAAGGCCGGGCCCTGAGCTCCTTGAGCTCCTCGCTGTAGGCCTCTACCCGGCCCTCCCCTTTGGCGGCCTCCACTTGGGTGAAGTAGGGGAGGGGGGTGGGAAGGACGTAGCCCTCCTGGTAGTCGGTGTGCTCCCCCAAGAGATTCACCCGCCCCGGGGCCTGGGCGCTGGCCTCGGGCAGGGTGCCGAAGATTTCTTTAAACCCCATGCCTCCATTATGGGCATAGGGCTTTGAGGTTATGGTCCAGTAGATCCAGATAGGTGGGCACCCTTCGGTCCAGGGTGTCGGTATAGAGGACGACGATGCGGGCTCCCAGGGCCTCAGCCAGGGCCTTGAGGGCGGTTCCCTGGAACTGGGGTTCGGCCAGGACCAGCTTTACCCCCTCCCGGCGCGCTCGCTCCAGGAGCGTGAGGAAGGTCCGGCTTCCCGCCTCCTGCACCCCCGAGGCGGTGAGGCTACCCACCACCCGCAGGCCGTACCGGCGGGCAAAATAGGCGAAGGCATCGTGCTGGGTGACCACCTTGAGGCCCTTCAGGTTGCAGGCTTGGAAGGCCTTATCGCGCCTTTCCACCTCCGCCTTAAAGCGCTTTAGGTTGGCCTGGTAGATGGCCCTTCCTTTGGGGTCCAGCTGGGAGAGTTCCTGGGCGATGCGCTCGGCATAGCGCAGGGCATAGGTGGGGTCCAGCCACAGGTGGGGGTTGCAGGGGCCGTGGGCGTGCTCGCGTTCTTCTAGGTTTTCCTCTTGGTGCTCCTCCTGGCAGATGAGGCCGGGTTGCCCTTCCGCCAGCTTCACCACCCGGGCGCCTTGGGGGAGGAGGCGTTGCAGCTTGGGCAAGAAGGCCTCGAGGCCCAGGCCATTGGCGAAGAGAAGGCGGCTTCGGGCCAGGTTTTTGGCGGTGCTGGGGGTGGGTTCAAAGGTGTGGGGGTCGGCCCCTGGGGGGACCACGCTTTCTACCTTGATCCGGTTCCCCCCCACCTGGGACACCAGGTCGGCCAGGAGGGGGGTGGTGGCCGCCACCTGCACCTGGGCCCAGGCTTGGGAAAGGAGAAGGAGCAACAGGGCAAGCCGTGGCATAAGGTAATGATAAACCATTATCGGTATAGCCGCAAGCCTCCCTGGGCCGCCCACGGGCTTATGAAGGGGCACGGTATACTCAGGGGGAAATGAGCCTAAAAGCCCTCCACAAGAAGCACGTCCTTACCCCCTGGGTGGCCCAGGCTCCCCTTAACCCCCCCTTGGTGGTGCGGGGTGAGGGGGTCTGGCTGTACGACGAGGAGGGGCGGCGCTACCTGGACCTTTCCAGCGGCCTGGTGGCCTTGAACCTGGGCCATGGCCACCCTAGGCTGGTGCGGGCCATTGCCGAGCAGGCGGCCACCCTGGCCTATGCGGCCCCTAGCCTTTTCCACGATAAGCGGGCCCTTCTCGCCAAGGCTTTGTCCGACCTTTCTCCCTGGCCCGAAGGAGCCAGGGTCTTTTTCACCCCCTCGGGCACCGAGGCTAACGAGGACGCCCTGAAGTTCGTGCGCCACCTCACCGGCCGCTTCAAGGTCCTTGCCGCCTACCGGTCCTTCCACGGGGCCACCCACGCCTCCGCCAGCCTTACCGGGGAAAACCGCCGCTGGCCCTCCGAGCCGGGCAATGCCCCCGGGGTGGTCCACTTCTTCGCCCCCTATCCCTACCGGAGCCCCTTTTACACGGAAGACCCCAAGGAGGAAACCGCCCGGGCCCTGGACCACCTGGAGAGGGTTCTCCTCCACGAGGATCCCAAGCGGGTGGCGGCCATCTTCTTAGAACCTGTGGTGGGCTCCAATGGCGTCATCGTCTACCCGGAAGGGTACCTCGAGGGGGTACGGGCTCTTTGCGACCGGCATGGCATCCTTCTGGTCTTTGACGAGGTGATGACCGGCTTCGGGCGCCTGGGGGCAGCCTTTGCCGCCCTGCGGTTTGGCGTGGTCCCCGACCTCATCACCTTCGCCAAGGGGGTCACCTCCGCCTACGTGCCCTTAGGAGGGGTGCTCGTGCGGGAGACCCTGGCCCGCTACTTTGACGAGAATCCCTTGCCCACAGGGCACACCTACTCTGGTCATCCCTTGGCGGTGGCGGCGGGGCTGGCCTCCCTTGAGGCCTACCGGGAGGAAGGCCTCTTCGAACGGGTTTTGGCCATGGAGGGTTTCTTCCAGGAAAGCCTTAAGGCCCTAAAGGACCGGCATCCCGTGGTGGGGGATGTCCGGGGGCTTGGGGCCTTTTACTCCTTGGAGCTGGTTCGGGACCGGAGCACCAAGGAGCCCCTTTCTCCCTGGCACGCTCCCTTTAGCCCTGCCATGCAGGCGCTGCAAAAGGCCTTGTGGCAGGAGGGGGTTTACCTCCTGGCCAAGCACAACATCCTGGTGGTGGCCCCACCCCTCACCATCAGGGAGGAGGAGTTCTTAGAAGGTGTGGAGCGCCTTTCCCGCGCCCTCAGGCAGGTGGAGGTGGAGGTGGAGGCTTTGGGCTAACCTGGAAGGGTGCGGCGGCTGGAGGAGCTTTTCCCTTTCCTGGCCTCCCTCGAGGGGAGACCTTACCCTTTTTACAAGGATCTAAAGGGAACCTGGAGGGGTGAGGGGTTTGACCTGCGCTTTGTCCACGTGCAGGGGGATCCCTTCGCCACCCCAAGCGTTGTGGAGGTGCGCTACCCCGCCAAGGCCCTGGAGAAACTTCGGGTCTACCGCCACCCTACGGGTAAGGTGGCGGTAGAGGACTTCCTCCTCAGGGCCCTCAAGGCCCGGTTCCGCCACCTGCCCTTTTTCGGAGGGAGCGGGCACTCGGGGAGGGTCTTTGTGGAGGTGGAAAGCCCCAAGGTGTTGCGGCGGGCTGGGGCCCATCTTGGCCAGGAGGCGCTTTACCTGCGCTTCCGGGTGGGGCTTCCCGCCTCGGGCCGAAGGATTTTGGGTAAGGAGGCGGAGAGGCTTTTCCGGGCCCTGGTGGAGCACCTTCGGGGGTTTTTGGGGGAGCTGGATGGGAGGGCCCTGGTGTCCCAGGTCCAGCAGGTGGAGGACTTCGCCTACCTTCAGGAGAGCCTTCCCCAAAGGGGCCTGGTGGCCTTTGTGGGGGATGGGGCCATCCTTCCCCGGGAAAGCGGGGTAAGCCAGAAGCCCTTAAGGGGGGCGGTTCCCTTCCAAAGCCCCCCTTCCTTGCGGGTTTCCTTTCGGGTACCCCACAAGGGCGAGGTCGTTGGGATGGGTCTTCCCCAGGGCCTCATCCTCATCACCGGCGGAGGCTTCCATGGGAAAACCACCCTCCTCGAGGCCTTGGTTCACGGGGTCTATCCCCATATTCCCGGGGATGGGCGGGAGTGGGTGGTGGCCCATGCCCTGGCCCAGAGGGTCCAGTCGGAGGATGGCCGAAGCGTGAAGGGCGTGGACCTAAGGCCCTTCGTGCACGACCTTCCCCTGGGCCAGGACACCTCTTTCTTCTCCACGGAGGATGCCTCGGGGTCCACCAGCCTGGCGGCCGCCATCCTGGAGGCCCTGGAGCTGGGTGCGCGGGTGCTTCTCCTGGACGAGGATACCTCTGCCACCAACCTCCTGGTGCGGGATGCCCGCATGCAGGCCCTGGTGCAGCGGGAAACCCTTACCCCTCTTCTGGACCGGGTTCAGGACTTTAAGGCCAGGGGGGTGAGCCTGATCCTGGTGGTGGGCGGGGTGGGGGACTACCTGGACCTGGCGGACACGGTCTTGCTTCTGGAGGAGTACCGGCCGAGGGAGGCCACCCTGGAGGCCAAGGCCATCGCCCAAGCCCATCCCACAGGGCGGGCTTTTGGCGAGCCCCCGTATCCCCTTGCCGTGGCTTCCCGGGCTCCCTTGCCCGAAAGCTTTGATCCCAGGCGGGGCAGGAAGGCCCGGGTGAAGGGTCGGGGCCTCAGGGAGCTGGTCTACGGGGAGGAGGTGGTGGACCTATCTGCCTTGGACCTCTTTGAAAACGCCCAGGTGCGGGCTTTGGGGGCATGGTTCCAGCGGCTTTGGCGGCAGGCGGACGGCAAGACACCCTTGCGGAAGCTGGTGGAGGCAGTGCTGGGCGGGGTAGAGGATCTTTTTTCCCTGGAAGAGGCCCCTGAGGTGGCGGAGGTGCGTCCTCTGGAGCTGGGAGCGGCGGTGAACCGGCTCCGGAGCCTGGAGGTGCGGCGGGGGGAGGGGTAGAATCAGAACCATGTGGCGGTCCTTGGGGGTTGATCTGGGGAGGAAGCAGGTTCGGTGGGAAGGGGTTTCCCCCGAGGAGGTGGCCTATGGCGGCCGCTACCGCACGGGGCGGCTTCTTCTGGAGCGGGAAGCCTACCGCATGGATCCCCTTTCCCCGGAGAACCCCCTGGTCTTCGCCGTGGGTCCCCTGGCGGGCACGGGGTTTTCCAACGCCAACCGCACCAGCGTGGGCACGCGAAGCCCCCTCACTCTGGGGATCAAGGAGGCCAACGGGGGCGGCACCTTCGGTTACGCCCTGGGCCAGATGAAGCTTTCCCACCTGGTCCTCGAGGGGGCAAGCTCCGACTGGGTGGTCCTCCGCATCACCCGGGAGGGCCAGGTCTTCTTTGACCCGGCTAAGGACCTTCTCGGCCTCGGGAACTTTGAGGCGGCGGCCAAGCTCTTTGCCGCCTACGGCAGGAAGATCGCCTTCGCCCTCCTGGGGCCGGTGGGGGAGTATCTGGGCCTCCTTTCCGGCATCGCCTTTTCCGATATAGAGGGCAGGCCCTCCCGCTTGGCTGCCCGGGGGGGCGTGGGGGCGGTGATGGGGGCCAAACGGGTGAAGGCCATCGTGGTGGAGGTGCCGGGGAAGGCGGAGGTCTGGGATAAGCCCAAGGTCACCGAATCCATCCGCCGGTACGCGGAGCTTCTTCGCCAGGACCCCTTGGTCATGAAGTTCTATAACGCCATCGGCACCATGGGCATGGCGGATTTCCAGAATGCCTTCGGGGGGCTGCCGGTGAGGAACTTTCGCCAGGGCCAGCTGGCCTCCCCGGAGGAGTTCCGCATGGGGGGACAGTATATCGCCCCCCTCAACAAGGCCCGGGGAGGGAAACACACCCACGCCTGCATGCCTGGATGCGTGATCCAGTGCTCCAACGTCATCGTGGACGAAAAGGGAGAGGAGGTGGTCTCCCCCCTGGAGTACGAGACCATCGGCCTTATGGGCACCAACTGTGGCCTCACCGATCCGGACCAGCTCGCCCGCCTCAATCGCCTGGCCAACGACCTGGGGGTGGACACCATAGAAACCGGGGCCACCTTGGCCCTTTTCATGGAAAAGGGAGAGGCGGACTTCGGGGACTATGCCTTCATGGAGGCCAGGCTCAAGGCCCTCTACACCCCAAGTGAGGAGGCCCGCTTCCTGGCCCAAGGCACTGCCCGGGTGGGGGAGGCGCTTGGGCTTAAGCGGGTTCCCGTCATCAAGCGCCAGGCCATCAGCGCCTACGATCCCAGGGTGGTGGAGGCCACGGGGATCACCATGATGATCACCGCCCAGGGAGCGGACCACACCGCGGGGAATGCCCCGCGCCTGGAAACCCGGGCCATGCCCGTGGGGGAGATCCTCGAGGCCAGTTACCAGGCCCAGGTAAACGCCGCCGCCAACGACGCCCTGGGCCTTTGCGTCTTCGGGGGAAGCGTCACCAACAAGCAGGTGGAGTTCGTAGTGGAAAGCCTAAACGCCGCCCTGGGCACGAGCCTGCCCCCTGCCTTCTGGGGTGAGCTTGGGGAGGGCGTTTTGCGCTTGGAACATCGCTTTAACCACCTGGCGGGCTTCACCCACCAGGATGACCGCCTCCCAGGCTTCTTCTATAAGGAACCCCTTCCGCCCAAGGGCTACACCGCCCGCTTCCGCCCCGAGGACCTTGCTTCCCTTTACGAGAGGCTCCACCAAGGGTCGTAAAGCCCAGGTGCTTGGGCGCTAAGGGGAAGGGCCTCTCCCTCCAGGAAGCGCCGAGCGTAAAGGTGGGAAAGCTCGGGGAAGGGATCCTGGGCCACCTTCTCCAGCGCATAGACCGCCACGGCATCCGCCAGGACCCGCAACGCTTCCTTGGCATACCAGGTACCTTCTTCTGCAAGCCTGGCCAACGCCTTTTCCGCATACTTCAGGGCCTCGGGATGTTGGCGGAGCATGTCCAAAAGGGGCTCGTGGGCCTGCTTCTTGGCCATGGCTTCCAGCATGTCCAGGGCCTGGATGTTGGCGGGGCCCTCCCAGATGGGGGTGATGAGGGCCTCCCGGTGCCAGCGGGCCACCCCGTATTCCTCCAGAAATCCCAGGCCCCCGAAGAGCTCCATGGCCAGGGCGGTGATGGCGCTGGCGTGCTCGGCGGTGCGTCCTTTGGCTAAGTGGGAAAGGAGGCGGGCCAGGTGGTAGCCCTGGCTGTAAGGCGGCCGCTCCTCCCAGGCCTGGTCAAAGGCTCGTACCGCTAGAAAAGCCAAGGCCGTGCCCCCGGCTTGCCGGAGGCGCATCTCCAAGAGGTCGTGTTGGACGAGGTCGTGCTCCAAGAGCTTTCGGCCGAAGGCGGTGCGCCGCCTCACCCGGAAGAGGACCTCCAGATGCGCCTTCTTGGCGATGCCCATGGCGGCCACCGCGTTGGCCAGGCGGCTTACGGTGAGGGTTTCCAGGGTATAGTAGATGCCTTCTTGCAGGTTGCCAATGGGATACGCCAGGCTTCCTTCCAGCTCCACCTCTCCCGAGGGCACGGCCCGGGTGGCCAGCTTCTCCTTAAAGCGGCGCACGGTGAAGTTGAGCCTACCATCCACCTCCCGGGGCAAGAGGAAGAGGCCAAGGCCCTTAGGCCCCTCCGGGGCCCCCTCCGGCCTGGCGGTGACCACCGCGTAGTCCGCAAGGCCTGCTCCCGAGGCGAAGTACTTGTCCCCTTGGTAAAGGCGGTAGGCACCCCCTTCCCGTTTGGCCACGGTGCGGTTGGCCCCGAGGTCGCTTCCCCCTTGGATCTCCGTCATCCAGGTGGCTCCAAAGGCTGGGCCGTAAAGGAGGGCCCGCTTTGCCTCTTGGTGCTCGGGGCCATACTTGTGCAGGGCATAGGCCACCTGGTGGGTGATGGTGAGGATGCAGTAAAGCCCTCCATCCGCCAAGAGGTAGCCGAAAGCGTAGTGGAGAGGCCAGCCTTTGCCCTCGTAGGCGGGGCGGATCATGGGGCGGAGCTTCTCTAGGAGGGCCTTCTGTGCGGGAGAAAGGACAGCCCGGTCGATGCGGTTGCCGTCCAGGTCGTGCATCTGGAGGCGGGGTGGGGCGTCTTGGTCTATGTGGTGGGCCACCTCCAGCACTTCTTCCCCTACCAGCTTCCCGAAGGTGGAAAGCTCTGGATGGGGGAGGCCAGGGGAGAAAGTGTTCAATATCGCTTTTAGGTCTGGGTCAAGCTCAAAGTGGTTCTCTCCTAAGCTGTAAAAGCGCAGTTTCATGGTTTCCTCCAGTTCCCAAGCTAAACCTGGAGGCTAGGGAGCGTCAAGGTAGAGTGGAGGGGTGGAGGGCTTTTACCTGGTTCTTGGGGAAGGGCTTTCCGAGGAGGCCAACCGCCGGGCCCAGGCCTTGGCTAGGGCTCTCCTTAAGGCTCCCCCGGAAGGGCTTTGGGACGCTATTCCTGCTTACGGCACCCTCTACCTGGAGTACGACTCCAGGAGGCTTTCCAGAGCCCGGCTCCTAAGGTTTCTCCGCCGCCTAGCCTCTTTTTCGCCGGAAGAAGAGGGGAAGTATGTGGTGATCCCCGTGCGCTACGACGGAGAGGATCTGCCGGAGGTGGCCCACCGCACCGGGCTTTCTTTGGAGGCCGTCAGGCGCCTACACCAGGCCCCCCTGTACCGGGTCTATGCCCTGGGCTTCACTCCCGGCTTTCCCTTCCTGGCTCCTGTGGCGGAGGCCTTGCGCCTCCCAAGGCGGCCCCATCCAAGGCCTCGAGTCCCTGCCCATAGCCTGGCCATGGCCGGGCCGCAAACGGGCATCTACCCCCTGCCTTCCCCCGGGGGCTGGCACCTGCTGGGTACTGCCTTGGTGGCCGTTTACGATCCCCATCGGGAGGAACCCTTTCTCCTCAGGCCTGGGGACCGGGTGCGCTTTAAGGAGGCAGAGGGGCCCACGCCTAAAGAACCTTCGCCCTTGGAGCTTCTCCCCGAGGAGCCCCGGATTCCCGCCTTCCGGGTGGAGGAGCCGGGGCTTATGGATCTGGTGGTGGATGGGGGACGGTTCCTGGCGGGGCATCTGGGCCTGGCCCGTTCCGGGCCCTTGGATCCCTACTCCGCCTCCCTGGCCAACCGCCTGGTGGGGAATCCCCCGGGCGCACCCCTTTTGGAGGTGGCCTACCGGGGCCCGGTCCTCACCGCTCTTAGGGATCTGGTGGCGGCGGTGGCGGGGTATGGGCTTACCGCCCTCCTGGAGGTGGAAGAGATCCCGCCGGGCCAGAGCTTTTTCTGGCCCAGGGGTAAAACCCTCTCCTTCCGGCCCAGGGGCCGGGGGGTCAGGGTTTACCTGGCGGTGGCGGGAGCCCTCGAGGGCCGTTCCTTTATGGGTTCCGTGTCCCCGGACCTCCGGGGCAGGATCGGTCGCCCGTTGGTGGCGGGGGATGTCTTGGGTCTGGGGGAGGAAAGGGCGGTACGGCCGGGACTCGCCTTCCGGCAAAGGCCCTTGCCGGAAACCTTTCGCCTCCGTCTCCTTCCCGGGCCCCAGTTTTCCTGGGAGGCCCGTAGGGCCCTGATTTCCGCCTCCTTCCGGGTGGTGCGGGCGGACCGGATGGGCGTGGAACTCGTGGGGCCGGAGGTACCTGGGGGGGAAGGGCTTTCCGAGGCCACACCCTTGGGAGGTATCCAGGTGCCGCCCTCCGGGCGCCCCCTGGTGCTTTTGGTGGACAAGGGAAGCCTTGGGGGCTATGCCAAGCCGGCCAGGGTTCATCCTGGAGATCTCTGGCTTTTCGGTCAGGTGTGGCCGGGAGTGGAGTTAGCGTTCACATGCGACTATCATCGTGAGGGACAGCACATAGTTCCCATCCTGGTCTGGAAAGGTTAGGGGAAGCCTCACACCGCCTCCACCACCATGGCGATTCCCTGACCCACACCGATGCACATGGTAGCCAGACCGAACTGAACTTTTCTGCGCTGCATTTCGTGGAGCAGGGTGGCGAGGATGCGGGCTCCGGAGGCTCCCAGGGGGTGGCCGATGGCAATGGCCCCGCCGTTGGGATTCAGACGGGGGTCCTCCATGTCCAGGCCCCACTCCCTGAGCACGGCGAGGCTCTGGGCGGCGAAGGCTTCATTGAGTTCAATCAGGCCGATGTCCTTCAGGGTAAGCCCTGCCCGTTCCAAGGCCTTCTTGGTGGCAGGCACTGGCCCGATGCCCATGATCCTGGGGGGAACCCCGGCCACGGCGATGCTCCGCACCCGGGCCAGGGGGTTGAGGCCGTGGGCCTTGGCGTAGGCATCGGAGACCAGGAGGACCGCGGCGGCCCCATCGTTCAGGGGGCTGGAGTTTCCTGCGGTCACCGTGCCCCCTTCCCGGAACACGGGCCTGAGCTGGGCCAGTTTCTCCAGGGAGGTATCCCTCCTTGGCCCCTCATCCACCTCCACCCGGACTTCCTCCTTCCCCCGCTTCACGGGCACGGGGACCACCTCCTTGGCGAAGCGCCCCTCGTCCCAGGCGCGGATGGCCTTTTGGTGGGAGAGAAGGGCGAAGCGGTCCTGTTCTTCCCGGGGGATCTGGTACATTTCTGCCAGGTTTTCGGCGGTTTCCCCCATGCTTTCCGTGCCGTAAAGGGCCTGCATTTTGGGGTTAATCAGGCGCCAGCCCAGGGTGGTGTCGTACATCACCTGATTGCCGGTGGGGAAGGGCCTTTCCGCCTTGGGTACCACAAAGGGAGCCCGGGACATGGACTCCACCCCGCTCCCGATGTAGACCTGGCCTTCCCCTGCCCAGATGGCCCGCACCGCCTGGGCCACTGCCTCCAGACCAGATCCGCAGAGGCGGTTGACCGTGCACCCCGCCACTTCCACGGGGAAACCCGCCAGGAGGAGGGCCATGCGGGCCACGTTGCGGTTATCCTCCCCGGCCTGGTTGGCGCAGCCGGCGTAGACGTCCTCCACCTCCTCCTTGGGCACCCCGCTGCGCTCCATCAGGGCGGAGAGGACATGGGCCAGGAGGTCGTCGGGGCGCACACTGGCCAGGGCTCCCCCGTGCTTGCCGATGGGGGTTCTGAGGGCTTCCACAATCCAGGCTTCGGGCATGGGACCTCCTTACCGACCGTTCGGTAACAGTGTAGGGGAACTAAGAGGGAAAGTCAATGTTGTTGGGGAGATGAAAGGCACAAGGGAGTTTAATCGTGAAAGATCGCACAAACAAGGAGGGCTACCCACCGTAGACCGCCCGTACCTCCTCCACCAGGCTATTCACCTCTTCAACCGGTAACCGGCAGGCTCCCTCCCGGCACAGGTAGGCTCTTCCGGGCTCCCGCCCTAGAAGGCCCGGAAGGGCATCCGCTGGCCCCACCACCAACTGGGTAAGGGGTAGGTAAAGCTCCCGTACCGACTCCAGAATCGGGGAGGGCGTGGGGAGGGCAAGCTCCGTTCCTTCCTTGAGGAGGCGGTGAACCAGGAGCAAGCCAGGAAGGGCGTGGGGATGGCGCTCAAGCCACAGGGCCCCTTCCTCCAAAAGCAACTCGGCCCGCCTGCGGTAGTCCCCGCCAAAGGCCGCCTGCAAGCGCCAGAAGGCCTCGGCCAGGGCGCTTTTGTCAGAGGGAAGGGTGGTTTCCTCCACCTCCTTGGCGGGAAGGGGAAGGGCCTTCTGGGCCGGAGGGGTGCTTGGTCCTTCAAAACCCTCCCCTCGAAAGACCTCCCAGGCTGCCTCCGCCAACGACCTTGCCTTCTCCAGATAGGGCCACTCGCCGGTGGCGGTGTAAAGCTCCAGTAAGGCCAAGGCGGTGAAGCTTTGGTCTTGCAAGAAAGCCTCTTCCCCCAGGGCCCCGGCCCGCCACACGTGGCGCACAAGGCCGTCCTTGCCCATGGTTTCCACCAGGAAGTGGGCCCCGCGCCGGGCAGCCATCAAGTATCGGTCGTGCCTTAAAAGCCTGCCCGCCTCGGCCAGGGCCCGCACCGCCAAGGCAGACCAGTCGGCTAAGACCTTGTCGTCCAAGTTGGGGGGCGTGCGACGTCGCCTTAAGGCAAGAAGCCTAGCCCGGAGGCCTTCCCGCCAGGCTACAAAGCCCTCCCCCAGCTCCCTCTTTACCTCTTCCTCACCCCAGGCGGTAAGCACGTACCTGGGAGAGTTACCTCCCTCCACGGGCGGGGCTTTCCCCAGGGCAAAATAACGGTGGGCCAGGGGGTAATCCTCCCCCAGGGCCGCCCGCAGCTCGTCCGGAGTCCAGCTGTAGTAACGTCCTTCCTCCCCCTCGCTTTCCGCATCCAAAGCCGTGTAAAACCCTCCTTGGCCAGGGCTTTGCATGGAAAGAAGCCAGTCCAGGGTTTCCCGGGCCATCCTGAGAAAAAGGGGGTCGGCGAAGACCCGGTAAGCCCCCAGGTAGACCCGGGCCAGGAGGGCGTTGTCGTAAAGCATCTTTTCAAAGTGGGGGAGGTACCAGAAGCGGTCCACGGCGTAACGGTGGAACCCTCCACCCACCTGGTCGTAGACCCCACCCAGGGCCATGGCCCTTAGGGTCTTGTGGAGGATCCCGCGGGCCTCCTCCTTGCCCCGCCAGGCTAAGGAAAGGAGATAAAGGAGTAGGTTGCCCTGAGGAAACTTGGGTGCGGGGAGAAACCCACCCCACTCTGGGTCAAAGGAGCGGGCAAGAAACGACAAAGCTTTCTCTTCCACATCCTGAGGCACGGGTCCGGGAGCAGGAGTAAGGCTTCGCCAAAGGGCTCGGGAAAGGCGTTCCGCCTCCCTGGTGATGGCCTCCCGTTCCTCCCGCCAGGCCTGGGTTACCGCCAGGAGGACCCGTCTAAAAGAGGGAAGACTTCCGCGGTCTTCCTTGGGGAAATACGTTCCCCCAAAGAAGGGCTTCCCCTCCGGGGTGAGGAAGAGGCTCATGGGCCAGCCCCCCTGGCCGGTGAGGCTGATGAGGGCTTGCATATAGGCGGCGTCCACATCGGGCCGCTCCTCCCGGTCCACCTTCACCGGGATGAAGTGCCGGTTGAGGATCCCCGCCACCTCGGGGTCTTTGAAGGACTCCCGGTGCATCACGTGGCACCAGTGGCAGGCGCTGTACCCCACGGAGAGGAATATGGGTTTATCCTCCTGCAAAGCCGCGCTAAAGGCTTCCTCCCCAAAGGGGTACCAGTCCACGGGGTCTTCCGCATGCTGGAGGAGGTAAGGGCTTC
>NZ_ATNI01000102.1:0-11097 GCF_000511705.1 Thermus sp. NMX2.A1 | reverse complement strand
CCCGGGCCATCCCCACATGCGTGGGGACTACCTCCGCAAGCTCAAGAACGCCGTCGGCGTTCCCCGGGCCATCCCCACATGCGTGGGGACTACGAGGCCGCGCACCACCCGGAGGCCGTCCCCTAGGGCCATCCCCACATGCGTGGGGACTACGTTTTGCCTGATCCAACGCAATCCCCAAAGCGCGGGCCATCCCCACATGCGTGGGGACTACGGGTGACCCAGGATTACGCCCCTGTGGGCGACGGGCCATCCCCACATGCGTGGGGACTACTTTTGCCTTCTATGGTGGTGGGCGATGGTGGACGGGCCATCCCCACATGCGTGGGGACTACCTGCGCAAAGCTTCGGCCCATGGCGGCCTAGACGGGCCATCCCCACATGCGTGGGGACTACGAGGCCTGCCAGGACCGGGCGGAGGCCAGGGGCGGGCCATCCCCACATGCGTGGGGACTACACATGACCTAGACGGCAAAAACCCCCGCTGACCCCCCTCTATGTGTCTGTAAAGGGGGCTATTCCAGACAATAGGCCCGTTTAAAGCCTCGAACCCCGTGAGAAGCGAGGGATGTTTTGTCAAGAACCCCCCCTGCCCCAAGGTGCCCTGAACGTCTAGCTAGGGATAGGGCAGGTAACCCCAGTATAGCGGAACTTAGGCTATAATGCTTCCAACTATGGACCCGAAGTCCAAGGCGGAACGGTTTTTGTCCCTGGTGGAGCGCCTTAGCCTTCGCCCGCACCGGGTTTCCGAACTGGCCCAGCTTTACGGTGTGAGCGTGCGCACCGTGGAGCGGGACCTCGAGGCCCTGTCCCATGCCGGTTACAGGATAGAGCAGCTTGGCCGCGGCCTTTACCGCATTCCGGACCGACCTCCCACCTTGCATCCGGTGGAGGCCCTAGCCCTTTTCGCTGCCGGGAGGCTCTTATATCATCAGGCCCCGACCCGCCAGTATGAGAACGCCTTGGAGAAGCTGGCCAAAATGCTTCCCGAGCCTTTGAGGTCCTTGCTTTTGAAAAGCACCCAGGGGCTAGAGGAACGCCGGGGAGATTCCCGCACCCTGGAAATGGTGGCCCGGGCGCTTTTGGAGCGCAGGGTTCTGGCTTTTGAGTACCGCTCGGGTGGTTCCAAAAACTGGCGCCCCAAGGAGGTCTTGGTGTACTTCCTCGAGGCCAACCGCACCAACCTGGGCCTTTACGCCATCGGGTACGAGCGCACATACCACCGCCAGATTCTTACCTTCAAACTAAACCGCATGCGCAACGCCCGCCTTTTGGAGGAGACCTACGAGTTTCCAGAGGACTTTGACCCCAACGTCTACCTGCGCCAGGCCTGGGGGGTGGTGGGGGCCCGGGAGGAAACCGTGGAAGTCCGCCTCCGCTTTGCTCCAGAGGCAGCCTGGCGGGCCCTCGAGGGGGATTATCCCGGTCTTACGGTGGATAAGGAGCTTCCCGACGGGAGCCTTTTGGCTCGTCTCAAGGCGGTCCCGTTCAAGGGTGGGGTGCCCTGGGAGGTGCTTTCCTGGGTTCAAAGCTTTGGGCCTCGGGTGGAGGTGCTCTCGCCTCCTGAACTCCGCAGCCTGTGGCTGGAAGAGGCCCGTCAGGTTTTGGCCAAGGCGACAGAGTCTGTCGGGATAAGGGGATAGGGTGGGAACATGGAGGTGCAAACCCAAGCCTTAACACTTTGGGCCAAAAGCGGGGACCCCTTTCACCCCTTGCTGGCTCACATGCTGGACACCGCGGCGGTGGCCTGGGCCATCCTGGAAAGGGAGCCCGGGCGCACTCGAAAGCTCTATGCCACAGACTGGAACCTGGGCGAGAAAGAGGCGTTGCCTTGGGTGGCCTTTCTGGCAGGGCTTCACGATCTGGGCAAGGCCAGCCCGGTTTTTCAGGCCGCCTGGGATGAGGGGGCTAAGCGGGTGTGGGATGCGGGCCTCACCTGGGACGAGGAGCTGGTTCGGGAGCAGTGGGTTGCGCATGGGGTCTTTACGGAGCTGTATGTAAAGGACGTCTTGAAAAGGCACGGGCTCCCCTTGCGACTGGCGGACCCGCTGGCCAAGGGTTTAGGGGCCCACCATGGATTCCTGGCGCAGGGCGAGGAACTCAAAACCGCCCGTCTTCATGTGAAGTCCGAAGCTTCAACGTGGCAAGAGGTTAGGGATCATTTGGCCCTGAGGCTGGCCCAGTCCTTGGGCCTGAATTTGCCTTTGGTGCTCCCAGTGGAAGATGCGGAGGCACCTGCCATTCTGCGGGTCATGGCCCTGGCCTCCTTTGCCGACTGGATTGCCTCCGACCCCCGGTTCTTCCCCTACGGCAGGGATCCCGAGGCATTGGAGTACTGGCAGGACGCCCTGGAACTGGCCCGCAAGGCCCTCGAGGACCTCCCCTGGCCCAGGGTCAGCCCAAGGGGGGTGAGGCGCTTTGAGGAACTCTTCCCCTTTTCGCCCAACCCCCTTCAGTCCAGCGTCCCGGAGCTTTTGGAGAAAACCCCTGGGGATTCGGTTCTCCTCTTGGTGGAGGCCCCCATGGGTTTGGGGAAGACCGAGGCCGCCCTTTACGCTTCGCACCTCTTGAGGGAACGCTTGGATCACCGGGGCCTTTACGTGGCCCTGCCCACCCAGGCCACGGCCAACGGCCTCTTTAACAGGATCAGGGAGTTCCTGGAGCGGCTTTCGGGAGGGGAGCGGTGGGAGCTCCAGCTTCAGCATGGGGCGGCGCTCTTGAACCCCCAGTACGCCGAGCTCTTGGAGCGGGCCAGGCCCATGGAGGTGTACGACATCGAGCTGGAGCGGAATCCAGGCCAGGAATCCGGTGGTGTGGCCGCTTCCACCTGGTTTTCCGCCAAGAAGCGGGCTATGTTGGCGGGGCATGGGGTGGGAACCTTAGACCAGGCGCTCCTTGGCGTCCTAAAGGTGAAGCACCACTTCATTCGTCTGTGGGGCCTGATGAACCGCGTGGTGGTGCTAGACGAGGTGCACGCCTACGACACGTACACCTCCGGCCTCCTGAAGTCCCTTTTGCTCTGGCTTAGGGCCCTGGGTTCCAGCGTGATCCTGATGACGGCCACCCTTCCCAAGAAGAAGCGGGAGGAGCTGCTTTCCGCCTGGGGAGTGGGAGGGGTGGAGCTTCCTCCGTACCCTAGGGTGGCCGCTTTTTCCGGGGGTGGGTTGCTGGGTGCCCGCCACGTGCCCTTAGAGGAGAAGACCTTGCACCTCCAAGGGGCTCCCACGGAGGTTTCCCAGGTGGCTGAAGCCCTGAAAGAGCAGCTACCCGGTGCCCTCGGGGCCATTGTGAACACGGTGGATCGGGCGCAAGCCCTCTACCAGGCCTTGGGCGAGGGGGAGCGGCTTACGCTGGATGAGCTTCTGGACTCCTTCGGGGCCGGGCCCAACCAGGGTGCCTGGCCTGGCCTTTGGGAGATCCGAGAGGAGAAGGGCCGGTGGGTGGTGGGCAAGCGCCTAAAGGATGGAACTTTGGTCTTCCTCCTGCACGCCCGTTTTCCCGCCGAGGAGCGGGCCTTGAGGGAAGCGGTAACCCTGGCCCTTTTCGGCAAGCACGGGCCCCGGCCAGAGAAGGCCATCCTGGTGGCCACCCAGGTGGCGGAACAGAGCCTGGACCTGGACTTTGATCTCCTCTACTCGGACCTGGCGCCCGTTGACCTCCTTTTCCAGCGGGCTGGACGGCTCCACCGGCATACTCGGAAGCGGCCCGAGGGCCACCAGACCCCGGTGCTTCTGGTAGGCGGGCTCACGGACGAGCCCGAGTTTGGCCGGGAGCTTCACTGGAACAGGGTTTACGAGGACTATGTGCTCCTATCCACCTGGCTTGCCCTTCAGGGAAGGGAAACGGTAAAGGTTCCTGCAGACCTCGAGGGCCTCTTGGAGGAGGTCTACGAGCGCCTGCCAGAGGGGTTCCCCGACAGCTTGAGGGATAGGGCGAGGAAGAGTTACCAGAATCTGATAGACAGGCTGCAAAAAGACGCCAGCATGGCGGGAAACCTTTCCTTGGCCGAGCTGGATAGGCTTCTTTCCCAGCTGGATGCTTCAGCGCTGGCATCGGACTTCCGTCTGGACGATGAGGAGGAAAACGCCAGTACCCAGCGCTTCCTCACCCGCCTGGGGGAACCCTCGGTTTCCGTGGTGCCCCTTTACCGAAGGGGAGAGGAGTGGTTCCTAGATGCCGATGGCCGTCGGCCAGCCAAGATGAAGGGTGACCTGGGGAAGGAGGATGTCCTGGCACTCTGGAGCCAGGCGGTGCGGCTTTCCAGGTTTCCGATTCCCCAGACGCTCTTGGGGGAAAAGCCTCCATCGGCCTGGGCGAAAAGCGGCCTCTTGCGAGGACTCAGGCCGTTAGAGGTGGAGAGGGTGTTTGCTAGGGAGGACTCGGTTTTGAAGGTTGTGGTGGACGAGGAGCTTGGGGTGGTGTATGTTGATGTTTAGTCCCCTGAGTTCGGGGATGGCCCGTGTTTCGCTTTTGAGTTAGCGAGTCCCCACGTTTGTGGGGTTTTTGTTTTTGGGGTGAGCCGGTGCTTAAAGCTAAACACTTGACAAGCGGAGGCGATTAAGCTACCCTTTGGGAAGGATGGGAGCTTGGATTGCCCGAACCCTCATTGCCCAGGAGAGTATGGAAGCTGCCTTAGATGCCATGATGAAGTTCATACAGCTCCATGTGCGTTCCTGTAGGGATTGTGAAGTTCGCCATTTGCTAGAGGACAGCATTGAAGAGGGAAGGGGGATCTTCTACGAGGCCTTATGGCAGAAAGAACGCGAGCGTTGGTGCATTCTGTCAACGGGTGATTTGGACTCCGAACTTGATTCCGACAGCGGATGTCGCGAGGGGGACCTAGCCTGAGAAGGAGGGGAGAGGAGATGAGTAAGTTTAACTTGCTTCTGGAACCATGGATACCTGTACTCAGGAACGACAAAGTTGAAGAGGTAGGGGTAAGGGAAGCGCTCGTCAACGCCCACACCATAACCCGCATTGAAACTCCCTTCCCCCTCGAGGAGGCGGCCCTGCACCGCCTGCTCCTGGCGGTGCTCTACCGGGCCCTGCCCCCCGTGAAGGGAAAGTATGATGCTCTGGACCTTTTGGATAGGGGAGAGTTTGACCGGGGTAGCCTCGAGGGGTACCTGGACAAGTATTGGGATCGTTTTTACCTTTTCCACGACACCGCCCCCTTTTTGCAGATCCCCGACCTTCCCCAGGAGGACCTCCTCCCCTGGAGCAAACTCCTCCCCCAGCTGGCCAACGGCAATAACCCCACCCTCTTCGATCACACCGTGGACGAGAACCCTCCTCTGGCTTCCTACGCCGAGGCAGCCCGGGCCCTGGTGGTGCACCAAAGTTTCGCTCCGGGAGGGCTTTTGCGAAGGCTTGGGGTCACATCGGCCAAAGACGCACCCCTGGCCCGCCCGGCGGCCTTCCTGGTCATGGGGGCGAATCTGTTCGAAACCCTGGTGCTGAACCTGGTACCCCAGGGCGATCCCGGCATGCCCGTCTGGGAACGGGAACCCCTTAGGGTGAAGGACGTGGAGAAACACGCCACCAAGTGGTCCCTGAGCGGGGTGAGCTTGGTGTACGTCTGGCCCAGCCGGGGGGTTCGTTTGGTGGACGAGGGCCAGGGGGTAAGGTGGATGGATTATGGCCCCGGGGTGGAACCCCAGGAGGTGGCCTGGCGAGATCCCATGGTGGCCTACCGCCAGGACAAAAAGGGAAGCATCCTTCCCCTGCGTTTGAGCATGGAAAAGAGCTTCTGGCGGGATTTCGGGGCCATGCTACCCGCTGCAGGCGGCACCTGGCCGGCGGTCTTGGTGCATGCGGGAGAGCTGGAGGAGGAGGGTGTTTCCTTCACTCTCCGCGTCCTCGGCCAGGTGTCGGACCAGGCAAAAATCCTGGACATCCGTCGGGAGGTTTATCCCATTCCCAAGGACCTGCTTACCCCGAAGGGCGAGGGTCTTCTCGATAGGGGCCTGAAGGTGGCGGAGGAAGTGGCCAGGGGCCTTAGGCAGGTGGCCTGGCGCGTGGCCCAAGGGGTTCTCGGGAACCGGGATGCTTCCGAGCTGCAAAACTTTGCCAACTCCCTGCCTCTTCTTTCCCTTTACTGGGCTCAGCTGGACTTGGACTTCCCCGACTTCTTAGGTCGTTTGCCTGAACAAGGGGCGTTGGACCTTTGGCGGGAGCGCATCCAGAAGGCCGCTCGAGGTGCCTGGGAAGAAACCCGCCGCTTCGTGGGCACGGAGGCCCGGCACCTCAAGGCCCTGGCGGAGGCGGAGCGGGCTTTCCGTGGCCTGCTGGCTGGAATGAAAGAGGAGGTGAAAGGGTGAGCGGTAAGAGGTTCGTGGAATGGCTAAGCGAGCTGAAGTCTCGCCAGGGGTGGACACCGGCCCAGGCAGTCCTGAGGCGGAGCCTGGCCTTTGACCCTGGGGGGTATCCACCGGCTATGCCTTACGTGGAGCCTCTCCTCCAAAACTTGGGCGATGACGGCTGGCGGCGGGAAGCCTATTACCTGGTGGCTGGCCTCTTCGCCCTGAAGGACGGAGAGCACCAGGAGGGACGCACCCTGGCCCGAGCCCTTTGGAAGGCCCGGCAGACTCGGCAGTCCGACAGCTTGGAAAAGCGGTTCCTGGCCCTGTTAGACGCGGATCGGGACCAGATCGCCCACCGCCTTAGGCAAGCGGTAGGCCTGGTGAAGGAGGCTTTGGACTTTGCCCAGCTCCTCGAGGACCTGCTTCGTTGGTTTGACCCCAAGAGAAGGGTGCAGGCCCGCTGGGCTAGGGAGTTTTACGGCGCTCAGGAGTTTGGTCAGGAAGCTTTGGCGGAAGGCCAAGGCTCGTGATGGGGAGGTGAGAACATGAAGCTTTTGGAAGTGCACGTGATTCAGACGGTGGCCCCTAGCAACCTGAACCGGGACGACATGGGAAGCCCCAAGGATGCCCTGTTTGGTGGGTACCGGCGGGCCCGCATCTCCAGCCAGGCTCAGAAGAGGGCGGTGCGGGTGGCCTTCAAGGACTGGCCCTTGCTTTCCGAGGAGGAGCGGGCCGTGCGCACCCGGCGCTTGATGGACGCCCTTTTGGGTAAGCTTTCGGATATTCCCGAGGATCAGGCTCGCCTGGCGGTAGAAAACGCCCTCAACGCCCTGGGTTTTGGCGTTAAGGAGGGAAGGACCGAATACCTCCTCTTCCTGGGGAACTACGAGCTTTCCAGGCTGGCAGAGTTGATACGGAATAACCTGGAAAAGCTTAGCGCCGGTCCCGCCAAGGGCAAGAAGGGTGCGGAGGTGGATGCGGACCTCAAGAAGGCCCTGGAAAGGGTCCTGGACGGGGGCAAGGCGGTGGATCTGGCCCTCTTCGGCCGTATGCTGGCGGACCGGCCTGAGCTCGGGGTGGATGCCGCGGCGCAGGTGGCCCACGCCCTTTCCACCCACAAGGTGGACCGGGAGTTCGACTTCTACACCGCCGTGGATGACCTGAATCCCAAAGAGGACACCGGGGTAGGGATGATGGAGGACGTGGAGTTTTATTCCGCCACCATGTACCGGTACGCGGTGGTGAACCTGGACCAGCTGGCGGCCAACTTGCAAGGGGATGTAAAGCTGGCCCTGAGGGGCGCCCTGGTGTTCCTCGAGGCGTTTGCACTGACCCTCCCTTCGGGCAAGCAGAATAGCTTTGCCGCCCACAACCCGCCCCTGTTCCTGGCCTTTAGGGCTGGGGTAGGCCTGCCCCGCAACCTGGCCACGGCCTTTGAGCGGCCTGTCTGGTCTAAGGACGGCAAGGCCCTCTCCGCCCTTTCCGTGGAGGCCCTGGTGCAGGAGTGGAACAAGTTTGACCGGGCCTATGGCCCCTTAGAGCCCGAGTGGAAGGGTGCTTTAAACCTCACCGAGGCGGAGGTGGTGAACCTTCCCGTGGTGGAGAGGTTGGGATCGTTGAAACAGGAAGCGGAGAAGGCCCTTCGGGAGCTCTTGGCCTTGGGAGGTTAGTATGCCCACGCTCCTGTTGCGGCTTCAAGGCCCCATGCAATCCTGGGGTACCCGGAGCCGCTTTGACCACCGGGACACCTGGCCCTACCCCACCAAAAGCGGGGTCCTGGGCCTTCTGGCAGCGGCCCTGGGGCGGGACCGGGAAGAGGACATCTCCGACCTGGCCGCCCTGCGCATGGGGGTGCGGGTGGACCGGAAGGGAGTGCTGCGGGTGGACTACCAGACGGCCCAGGAGATCATCGCCGCCAGCCTTAAGGCGAAGGTTAACGTGCAGAGCTGGCGCCACTACCTTTCCGATGCCGCTTTCCTGGTGGGCCTCGAGGGCCCTGCTTTCCTTCTCGAGGAGGCCCACCAGGCCCTTTTGAACCCCCGCTATGTGCTGTACCTGGGCCGGAAGGGCTACGTGCCAAGCCCCCCCGTTTACCTGGCGGATGGTGTTAGGGAAGAACCCCTGGAAGTGGCCTTGCGGAACTACCCCTATCTCCTGCGCGAGAAGCCCAAAGAAGACCTCCTCCTGGTCCTCGAGGCCCAGGCGGGGCGTCTGGTCTACGACCAGCCCATAGCGCCCTTTGCCCAGCGCCGGTTTGGAGCCCGCTACGTTCGGGAGGAGGTGCTTTCTAAGGACCAGATCCAGGTGAAGGGGGAGGATTCCCTGGGAGAGGACCATGTGGATTAGCAAGCTCAAGCTGGACCTGCGCTCCAAGGCCGTCCGGAGGGACCTGGCCAGTCCCTACGAGATGCACCGCACCCTGTCCCGGGCGGTATCCCAGGCCTTGAAGGAGGGGAAAGAGCGGCTTCTTTGGCGCCTAGAACCCACCCGGGGTACGGAACCGCCGGTGGTCCTGGTCCAGACCCTAACCCTACCGGACTGGGATGCCCTGGAGAAGGGTTATGCCGAGGTGTATCCGCCCAAGCCCTTCCAACCCGCTCTGCGGGAGGGCCAGATCCTACGCTTTCGCCTGAGGGCCAATCCCAGCAAGCGGGCCCGGGACAGGGGAGAGCGTATAGCCCTCAAAACCCGGGAGGAAAAGCTGGTCTGGCTGGTCCGAAAGTTTAAGAAAGGAGGGTTTCGCTTGAGGGAGGAAGGAGGCCAGTACCTGGCCGCCATTCGCCAGGATACCTTCTTGGAGATACCTAAGGCAGGCCACCTGATTCAGGTTCAGGCCGTGCTGTTTGAAGGGGTCCTCGTGGTGGTGGACCCCGCCAAGGCCCTGGAGACTCTGAAACGGGGGATTGGCCCTGGCAAAGCCTTGGGGCTCGGCCTCCTTTCCCTGCACCCTTAAAGGGAAGATGCCACCGGTACCGAGTGCCCGCAACCTGAAGGAGCTTCCGAAGTTTCGCGATGGCCTTACCTACCTCTACGTGGAGCACGCCTTCATTGAGCAGGAAGCCCAGGGAATCGGCATCTATGACCAGCAGGGGCTCACCTTGGTACCGGTGGCGGCCTTGGGGGTGCTCTTTTTGGGGCCAGGGACCCGTATTACCCATGCGGCCATAAGAACGTTGGCCGCAAACGGATGCACCGTGGCCTGGGTGGGGGAGGGGCTGGCCCGCTTTTATGCCCAGGGTCTAGGGGATATGAGAAGCGCCCTCAGGCTTCAAAGGCAGGCTCGGGCTTGGGCAGACCCCAAGCTCCACCTGGAGGTGGTTTTCCGCCTCTACCAAAAGCGCTTTCAGGAACCCTTGCCCAGGGACTTCAGCCTGGAGCAGGTGCGGGGCCTCGAAGGGGTGCGGGTGCGGGCCGCGTACACCCGCTGGAGCCGGGAAACCGGGGTTCCCTGGCAAGGGCGCAGTTACGATCGCCGCAACTGGGCGGCCTCGGATCCCGTAAACCGTGCCCTTTCCTCTGGGGCTGCGTATCTTTATGGCCTTGCCCATGCCGCCATTGTTTCCAGCGGCTTCAGCCCCGCCCTGGGCTTCATCCATACGGGCAAGCTTCTCTCTTTCGTGTACGACGTAGCTGATCTCTACAAGACCGAGGTTTTGGTCCCAGCCGCCTTTCTAACGGTTGCCGAAGGGGACCATCAGGTGGAGCGGCGCGTGCGGCAAAAGCTCAGGGAGGCGATCCTCGAGGCGAGGCTCCTTGAACGGATGGTGGAGGATCTCCTCGACCTTTTCGCAGGCTTGGGCCTGCCAGAGGAAGAGGTGGACGAGGAGGACCCGACCCGTCCGGGTGGCCTGTGGGACCCGGAGGGAGTGGTGGAGGGTGGGGTGGCCTATGGTGGTGATGATCCTGGAGAGGGTGCCGAGGAGCCTGAGGGGTGAGCTTACTCGGTGGCTGGTGGAGGTGGATACTGGGGTTTTCGTGGGCCGGGTGAGCGCTGCGGTGCGGGAACTCTTGTGGGAGAAGGTGGTGGAAAAAGCGGGTGAGGGCCGCTGCGCCATGGCCTGGCGCACGAATAACGAGCAGGGCTTCGCCCTCCGGCTGCACGGGTATCAGGACCGGGTCCTCAGGGATTTTGATGGTATAGTGCTGGTAGCGGTGCGCAACGCCGAGGCTATGCGAAAGGCGGATAAGTTAAATGGCATAGCCCGGTTCGCACGCGGGGATCTTGACAGTTAATCCTTAGACTGGCTCCCTTTATATACACATAGAGGGGGGTCAGCGGGGGTTTTTGCCGTCTGGATCATGTGTAGTCCCCACACGCGTGGGGATGGCCCGGTGCTCAAGGCCGTGGGGGACGAGGTGGAGAAGTAGTCCCCACACGCGTGGGGATGGCCCAAGGAGCTCCCCCTTGGCGTCAAAGGTGACCTCCGTAGTCCCCACACGCGTGGGGATGGCCCAGGGGCCGATACAGCCTTCCAGGGGCCGATACAGTAGTCCCCACACGCGTGGGGATGGCCCGTCCTCCAAGATGGTCCGCAGGTCCGCCCCCCCGTAGTCCCCACACGCGTGGGGATGGCCCGTCCTGATGCTCGCCCCGCACACCACCAGCATCACCGTAGTCCCCACACGCGTGGGGATGGCCCGAGCTTAGCGATGCGCTGGGCGCTTTCCCCAGCGTAGTCCCCACACGCGTGGGGATGGCCCTCGCCTGCACGTCCCAGACCCCGGTGCCCTCCGTAGTCCCCACACGCGTGGGGATGGCCCGATGCTCAGGGTGTAGCTGGGGCGGCTGTACTCG
>NZ_ATNI01000101.1:0-522 GCF_000511705.1 Thermus sp. NMX2.A1 | reverse complement strand
GCTATACCGCATAGAGCCCCAGGAAGCGCAGGGCGGAGAGGGGGTTGAAGGAGAAGGCCTCCAAGGCCGCCTTCTTCTCCCTGACCCCTTGGCGGTGAAGCATGGAGACCAGAAAGGCCCGGAGGGCCGCCAAGACCTGTGCCCCCACCCCCCGCACCTGGCAGGCATCCTCGTGGAGGAGAACGTCCCGTACCCAAAAGGACCGGTTCTCTACCTCCCACCGGTAAAGGAGAAGCTCCCCAAGCCGCCTCGCCTCCGCCACCTCCGGCCCCAAGCTGGTGAGGGCGTAGCTCACCGTCCGCCGCACCTCCCCCGTCCCCTTGTGCCTCACCTCCCGCTCCATCCGCACCACCTGCCGGCACCCGGGAAAGGCCCGCACCTCTTCCGGCAGGTAGGGGGAAGCCCAAACCCGGTAGGTCCACACCTCCCCATCCCGCACCAGATTCCACACCGCCTCGGTCTCGCCAGGAAGCCGCCTCTCCTCCATGCCCTTGAACACCTCCAAGGCCCACTCCAAAAGTT
>NZ_ATNI01000100.1:0-8583 GCF_000511705.1 Thermus sp. NMX2.A1 | reverse complement strand
GGGGTTTTTAGAGCGTATGCAGGTCATAGAGTACGCCCGGGCCTTCTTCATGGGGCGGGCGGGATGGAGCGCCATGGGAGCCTTGCTCATCATCTCCGGGGCCTTTGGCCTTTTCCGGCGGCAGGAGGCCTTGAGGGTGGGGGGGTACCGCACCGACACCGTGGGGGAGGATATGGAGCTGGTGGTCCGCCTCCACCGCTGGGCCCGGGAGGAGGGACGGGAATACCGCATCCTCTACACGCCAGATCCCATTTGCTATACGGAGGTGCCTGCGGACTGGACTACCTTGAGGAGGCAGCGAAACCGCTGGCACCGGGGTTTATGGGAGGTTCTTTGGAACCATCGGGTTATGCTTTTCAACCCCCGGTATGGCCGGCTGGGCTTGGTGGCCATGCCCTACTTCTTCCTCTTTGAGGCCCTGGCCCCCGTGGTGGAGGTTTTGGGCTATGCGCTTTTGCCTATCTTTTACCTCCTTGGCCTCTTCAACCGGGAGTTCGCCCTTCTCTTCCTCCTTTTGGCCGTGGGGTATGGAGTACTTCTTTCCCAGCTTGCGGTGGGCATGGAAACCTTGCTTCTGAAGCGTTACCCCAGGTTCCGGGACCGTCTCGTCCTCCTCTTTTTTGCCCTCCTCGAGGGCCTGGGTTACCGCCAGCTTTTGGCCTTGGAGCGCTTCCTTGCCACCTTCCAGGTCTGGCGCAAACGGGGGGTATGGGGGGAGATGCGGCGAAGGGGGTTAGAGGCTTCGCAGCCGAAGGACCACCCCAAGCCGTAGGCCCAAGGAGAGCAGGATAGGGAGATGATAAGGGCTTGGTCCCACGCCCAGGCTGGCAACGCCTCCCGCTATCACACTTCCGGCAAGTCCGCCTAGACCCATGGCTAGCCAGAAGAGGACGAGGTAGCCGTTCCGACCTTCCCGGGGAGCCTGGGCTAAAACGGCGTTGGCCAAAGCAGTGCCCAGGCCACTCCAGGCCAAGGCGTCAGCAAGGGCAGAGAGCCATATGGGCCAGGGAAGGGCTGAAGAGCCCAAAAGCCAAAGGCCGGGCATAAGGGCTGCCACCATCGCCGTGCGGAAGAGGACGGCCTTGTGGCCTTCCCGGTCCGCCATCCGGCCCCACATGGGTCCGAAGAGGAGGCCGCTTGAGGCGGAGATCACCGTCCAAAGACCCACCTCGGTCATGGAGAGACCACCCACCTGTACGAAGTAGGGGATGACGTAGGGTCCTCCCACCATGACCGCCCCGTACCAGAGAAAAACCAGGCCCAGGTAGCGCCGGTAGGCCAGGTCCTGCCAGGCGATCCCGAGAGCCTTTCGGGCGGGAGGGGCGGGGGATTCCGAAGGCTCGCTTTGGAGGCGGAGCAGCAAGACGGAAAGAAGCCCGGCCCCCACCCCCAGAAGGAGAACAACCTGGTAGCCCAGGGGTGAAGGAAGGCGATCGGCCACCATACCCCCCATGAGGTTCCCCAGGGTGCCCACCAGGCCCAAGAGGGCGTTTCTGAAGCCGAAGTAGCGTCCCCGCCTTTCCTCGGCCACCAGGTCCGCCATCCAGGAGAGCCAGAGGACCCCCACCGGGGCAGCCAGAAGCTGGGAGAGGCCGGCAAAAAGAAGAAGGGTTGGCACCCTCAAGCCTTCCGGCAAAAAGGCGGCCAGGGTAGCGGGCAGGAAGAGCATCCGGGCCAAAAAGTTGAGCCGCACCGCCAGGGCCTTGCGGCTTCCCCTCAGGGAAAGGGCCAGGGGGGTTAGGAGCTGGGCCAGGAAGGGAAGGGCTCCCAGAAGGGCCAAGGCTTGGGGGGAAGCGCCCAGGGCCAGGGCATACCCGGTGACGATCACCCCCGTGCTCCAGTTGAGGAAGAGGATGGCCAAGACGCCTTCCCATATGGAGAGCTTTAGGGAGCGCTCCGGTTCCACCCCATGATTATCCTTGAACCCGGTAAAATCTCCCCCATGGAGACCGTCATCACCCGCATGCTGGGTATCCGTTATCCCATCGTGGCCGCCCCCATGTTCCTGGTTTCCGGGGCCAGGCTCCTTCAGGCGGTGGCCGAGGCGGGGGCCATCGGGGTCATCCCCAGCCTCAACTTCCGTACCCACGCTGGCTTTCGGGAGTTTTTGGAGACCTTTCCCCCAGGGCTTCCCTTCGGGGTGAACCTCATCCTTAAGGACAATCCCCGCCTCGAGGAGGACCTGGAGGCGGTGGCCGAGCGAAGGGTGCCTTTGGTGGTCACCTCCTTGGGGGACCCCACCCGGGTGGTGGAGCGGGTCAAGGCCTATGGCGGCGTGGTCTGGTGCGATGTGGTGGGTTTAAGGCACGGGAGAAAGGCGGTGGAGGCCGGGGCCGACGCCCTGGTGGCGGTGGCCGCTGGGGCTGGGGGGCATGCCGGGATGGTGAGCCCCTTTGTCCTCGGGCCCTGGCTTAGGGAGGAACTCGGGGTGCCCGTGCTCATCGCCGGGGGCATCGCCACGGGAAGGCAGCTCCTCGCCGCCTTGGCCCTGGGGGATGGTGCCTATATCGGCACCCGCTTCATCGCCACCCTGGAGTCCGAGGCTCCCCTGGAGTACAAGGAAGCCCTTTTGAGGGCCACTCCTGAGGACATCCAGTACACCCCGGAGGTTACCGGGGTGCCCGCCAACTTCCTCCGGGAATCCCTGGAGCGCTTCCGCCAGGGTGGGGGCAAGGCCTGGAAGGAAGTGTATTCCGCCGGGCACGGGGTGGCCTTCATCCGGGATCTCCCTTCCGCCAAGGAGGTGGTGGCCCGGCTGGTGGCCGAGTACCAGGAAGCCAAGCAAAGCCTGCCCTGATTCCATATCGGGGGTTTTCGCCAAGATGCTTACCGCCTTGCGCATCTTCTTTCCCTTTATCCTCTCCCTGGGCTTGGCCTACGCCCAGTACGACCTGGTGGTCTACGGGGCTACCCCCCAAGGGGTGACGGCAGCTGTGGCCGCGGCCCAGGAGGGCCTTAGGGTCCTTCTCCTGGAACCCGGGCGGGGGGTAGGAGGGGTTCTCACCCAAGGGTGGCTGGCCACCCTGGACCTGGCCAAGGACCGGGAGGGCCTTCTCCAGGGAGGGCTTTTTCGTGACTTCTACCGCCGTATCGGGCAGGAGGCTTCCTTTGATGCGAAGCGGGCGGAGGAAGCCCTGTGGGCCATGCTCCGGGAGGCGGGGGTGGAGGTCCGGTTGCAGGTGCCCCTGGACCGGGTGGAGGTGGAGGCGAGCCGCCTGACCCTGGTGGCGATCCCTGAGGGCCCCGTTCAGGCTCCCTACTTCGTGGATGCCACCGATACCGCGGAACTCGCCTTTCGCGCTGGGGCCAGCTTCACCCAGGGGAGGGAGGACACGGGTCTGGACCAGCGGAGCATGGCGGCCACCTTGGTCTTCCGGTTGGAGGGGGTTCCCTGGGGTGCCGTCTTTCTGGCCCTCAACTACGAGGGCCAGGTGCAGCGTACGGGGGCGGGGGCCTGGGGGAGGAGCGGCTGGGGTTTTGCAGGCCTGGTGCGGGGTTACCTCCCCTCCGATCCCAGCCGCTACGCCCTTCGGGGCTTGAACCTGGCCCGCCAGGACGACGGGAGCCTGCTGGTCAACGCCCTTCTCCTCTTCGGGGTGGAGGGGGCGGATCCTTTGAGCCTGGAGCGCATGCGCCTGGAAGCGGCCCTCGAGGCCGAGCGGGTGGTGGCCTACCTGCGGGAGAAGGATCCCCTCCTCTTTGGCACCGCCCGCCTGGCCGGGGTGGCCCCTAGCCTCTATGTCCGGGAAAGCCGCCACCTGAAGGCCCTTACCGCCTTAAGGCTGATGAGGTCCTCCTGGGCCGGACCTTTCCCGACGCCGTGGCCCTGGGGGGGTACCCCTTGGACGGCCAGGCCTACTTTCCGGGGGAAACCCCTTACCTTTTGGGTACCCCGGCACCCTACGGGGTGCCCTTCCGGAGCCTGGTGCCCCAGGAGTTGAGAAACCTCCTGGTGGTTTCCCAGGCGGCGGGGTTTGACAGCGTGGCCGCCTTTTCCGCCCGGGTGGTTCCCTTGCAGATGGCCTTGGGGGAGGCGGCAGGGGTGGCGGTGGCCCTCCTGCGGAAGGCCCCGCAAGCAGGGCTTATGAAGGTGCCCCTGGCGGATTTTCACGAGCTGGCCGCAAGCGGGCAGGCCCTCGAGGCGCTGCGCAAGCGGCTTGCCCAAAGGGGGGCTAGGTTTTCCTCCCCCGAGGGAGGCCGGGTGGAGGCGGAAAGGCCAGGGTACCGGGAGGCGGTGGCCCTCCTGAGGCGGGGGCTCTTCGCCGGACCCTACTACCTGAAAGGCTCCTTGGGCCTTTCCGAACCCATTCTCCTGGGGGACTTCTTGGCCAACCTGGAGCACTACTACCGGGCAAAAGGGCCTGAGGAGCGCCTTAGGGTGGTGCTAAAGGCCAGGGAGCTTTTCCGGGAGGAACTGCAAAAGCCCTTGAAGCGGTTCACCCTGAACCAGCTCTTGCAGGCGCTGGGGGAGGGCAAGCTTTCGGGTGCCGATCCCGTGACCCGGGGGGAGGCGGCCCTTCTCCTCTACCGGCTTCTGCCATAATGGTCTAAAGTGCTAGCCATCTTGCTCCTCCCCGAGTTCTCCGAGCTGGAGGCGGCCCTAGCCCTCGAGGCGGCCAAGCGCCTGGGGCTTCCCGCCTATACGGTGGCCAAGGGCCGCAAGGGAACCCCGGCCCTGGCGGGCTCCGTCTGGACCCCCACCTACGCCTTCCCTGCGGCCCCGCCCCCGGAAGCCCTCCTCATCCCCGGGGCCAAAAGGCCAGGCCGGATGGCCCGGGATCCCTCCTATGTGGCCTTCGTGGAGGAGGTATGGGAGGGGTTAGAGGCAGTGTTTCTGGGCTTTAACGCCCATCTCTTCCTGGCCGAGGTGGGCAGGCTGCCTTCCCGGGTGGCGGCCCCAGGGGAGGTGGCCCAGGCCTTGGCCAAGCAGGGCTACCAGGTGGCGGATGGTTCCTTCCACCGGGAGGCCAAGGTCTATACCACCCTGGGGGGGTTATCCCTGCTTAAGGCTTTAGAGGATTGGGCGCAAAAAGCGATTGAACTTTAAGTTTATACGGTAGTACACTACCCCCATGACCGTGAGGGAGTATCAGAAAAAGCGGCGCCGGGAGCGCATCTTCCAGGCGGCCATGGCCCTTTTCCGTCAGCAGGGTTTCCGGGAAACCACCGCCAGCGATATCGCCAAGGCCGCCCACGTGTCCCGGGGTACCTTCTTCAACTACTACCCCTATAAGGAAGCCGTGCTCCTGGAGTACGGGAGCCTGCTTCTTGCGGACCTCAGAGAGGAGGTAAGGCGGCGCCTGGCCCAGAAGGAGGATCCCATGGCCCTCCTCCGCTTCCTCTTCCAGAGGCTTGCCGCCTTTACCCAGGCGGAGAAGGACCTTCTTTTGCCCCTTCTCTACGAGCTTTTAAACCCCGATCCGGTCCGGGCCAAGGCCGCCTTCCTGGCCCTGCCTTTGGGGGACTTGATCGCCGAGGTCCTGAAGCCCTTGCGGGAAAAGGGGGTGGTGCGGCAGGACCTTTCCCTGGAGCGCATGGGCCGCACCTTGGCCGACCTTTACTTCCTCGCCGCCTTGCGCTGGGCGGCCTATACCCCTAACCGGGATTTCGGGGAGGAGGTAGAGAAATCCCTGTCCTTGGCCCTGGAAGGGATTCTGGCCCGAAGCCAGCCCACCCAGGTTTCCAGGAAATCCGCCAAAGCCAAGGCTTAGTCCGCGGCCACCTTCAGCCTTTGGGCGATCTCGGGGATTCTGGCCAAAAAGACCCCTGTGGGGCTACCCGTGAGGGCCACCTCCTCCGGGGTGCCCTCGGCCACGATCTCCCCGCCCCGGTCGCCCCCCTCGGGGCCCAGGTCAATCACCCAGTCTGCGGTCTTCACCACGTCCAGGTTGTGCTCGATGACCACCACGGTGTTCCCGGCATCCACCAGGCGGTGGAGCACATCCAGAAGCTTGGCCACGTCGTCAAAGTGAAGGCCGGTGGTGGGCTCGTCCAGGATGTAGAGGGTGCGGCCCGTGGACTTACGGCCCAGCTCCGTGGCCAGCTTGATCCTCTGGGCCTCCCCCCCGGAAAGGGTGGGGGAGGGCTGGCCCAGGCGCATGTAGCCCAGGCCCACGTCCACCATGAGCTGGAGCTTGCGGGCGATAGTGGGAACGTTCTGGAAAAACTCCAGGGCTTCCTCGGCGGTCATGTCCAGGACGTCGGCGATGCTCTTGCCCCTGAGCTTCACCTCGAGGGTCTCCTTGTTGTAGCGCTTGCCCTTGCACACCTCGCAGGGTATGTAGAGGTCGGGCAGGAAGAGCATCTCAATCTTCACCGTGCCGTCGCCCCCGCAGGCCTCGCACCGCCCCCCCTTCACGTTGAAGGAGAAGCGACCCGGGCCATACCCCCTCTTCCTGGCCTCCGGGGTCTTGGCGAAGAGGTCGCGGATCTCGTCAAAGATCCCGGTGTAGGTGGCAGGGTTGGAGCGAGGGGTGCGGCCGATGGGGGACTGGTCGATCTCGATCACCTTGTCCAGGTGCTCCACTCCCTCCAGGGATTCGTAGGCTCCAGGGGTGGTCTTGGCCCGCATGAGCTTTTGGGCCAAGGCGGCGTAGAGGACATCGTGGATCAGGGTGCTCTTTCCCGAACCGGAGGGCCCGGTCACCGCCACGAAGCGGCCCAAGGGGATTTTCAAGGTGATGTTTTTCAGGTTGTGCTCCCGGGCCCCCTTGAGCACCAGCCATTTGCCGTTTCCCTTCCTACGCTCCTTGGGCACGGGGATTCGCTTTTCCCCCCTTAAGTAGGCCCCGGTAAGGCTCTCCTTGCTTTTAAGGATCTCCTCCAGGGGTCCTTGGGCCACTACCTCTCCTCCGTGGATGCCGGCCCCCGGTCCCATGTCCACGATCCAGTCCGCGGCCCGCATGGTTTCCTCGTCGTGTTCCACCACGATCAGGGTGTTTCCCAGCCCCTGGAGGCGCTTCAGGGTCTGGATGAGGCGCTGGTTGTCCCTGGGGTGCAGGCCGATGCTGGGCTCGTCCAGCACGTAAAGCACCCCGGTGAGGCCGCTTCCCACCTGGGTGGCCAGGCGGATCCGCTGGGCCTCCCCTCCGGAGAGGGTGTTGGCGGCTCGGTCCAGGGTGAGGTAGTCCAGCCCCACCCCCACCAGGAAGCCCAGCCTCTCCACGATCTCCCGCAGGATGGGGCGGGCGATCTGGGCCTGGAAGGGGGAGAGATGGGCCTCGAGGTTCCGGAAAAACTCCAGGGCCTCGCGAACGGGCAGGGCCGAAACCTCGGCGATGTTCTTGTCCGCCACCCTTACGGAGAGCACTTCCTTCTTGTAGCGGGTGCCGCCGCACACCGGGCAGGGCTTCTGCGACATGAAGCCTTCCAGCACCTCCTTGACCCCTTCGGACTCCGCCTCCTGGTACCGCTTCTGCAGCCAGGGGATGACCCCCTCGTAGTGGACCTCCACCCGGAAGGTTTCCTTGCCTCCCCGGCGGAAGACCACCTCAAAGGGCTCGGGAAGGCCGTGGAGCACGGCCTGCTGGGCCTCCTCCGGCAGGTCCTTGAAGGGGGTTTTGAGGTCGAAGCCCATGTGTTCTGCCAAGGCCCGAAGCCGGTCCCAGAGGTAGCTTCGCCCCGTGTCCCGCCCCCGGGCCCAGGGCAGGATGGCCCCCTCGGCCAGGGAGAGCTCGGGGTTCACGATGAGCTCAGGGTCAAACTCCTGCTTGTAACCCAGACCCGAGCAGGCAGGGCAGGCCCCGTAGGGGGCGTTGAAGGAGAAGATGCGGGGCTCGAGCTCCTCCAGGACGCTTCCGTGCTCGGGACAGGCGAACTTCTCGGAGAAAAGCTCCTCCTGGCCGGAATCCGGGTAAAGGACCCGCATGAGCCCCTCGCCCCTAAGGAGGGCGAGCTCCACTGCCTCGGCGATGCGGGGGCGTTCCTCCTCCTTAAGGACCACCCTGTCGATCACCAGGTCAATGTCGTGCTTCTCGTACTTTTCCAGGTTTAGGTTCTGGGCCTCCTCCAGGAGGTAGATGACCCCATCCACCCGCACCCGGGCGTAGCCTTCCTTCATGAGTTGCTGGAAAAGCTTGCGGTACTCCCCCTTTCTCCCCCGCACCAAAGGAGCCATGAGGATGGCCCGGGTGCCCGGGGGGTTCTTCAGGAGGCGGTCGGTGATCTCGCTAGCGGATTGCTTCTCAATGGGGCGGCCGCACTCCGGGCAGTAGGCGGTGCCGATGCGGGCATAAAGAAGGCGGAGGTAGTCGTGGATCTCCGTCACCGTGCCCACGGTGGAGCGGGGGTTGTGGCTGGTGGTTTTCTGGTCGATGGAGATGGCGGGGGAGAGGCCCTCGATGCTTTCCACCTCGGGCTTGTCCATGACCCCCAGGAACTGGCGGGCGTAGCTGGAGAGGCTTTCCACATAGCGCCGCTGCCCCTCTGCGTAGATGGTGTCAAAGGCCAGGGTGCTCTTGCCCGAGCCGGAAACCCCGGTGATGACGATGAACTTGCCCCGCGGGAGCTCCAGGCTGATGTTCTTGAGGTTGTGCTCCCGTGCCCCCCGGATGACGATGCGGTCCATCCGTGGAAGTATACCAC
>NZ_ATNI01000099.1:0-1116 GCF_000511705.1 Thermus sp. NMX2.A1 | reverse complement strand
AAGAAGGGAACGAAATCGTGCCAGGGAACATCCAAAAGATCAGAGGCAAGAGCTCTGATACCTCAGACGAGGTAGGGCAACTATTTGAGAAGGTTAAGATCGAGGTCCTCACGGTCAGGGGATTTACAGTCTACTGGGAAACCCTTGAGCTTGGCTGGCAGTGGTCCAAGCATGCCAGGCCAATCGTTGGTGACGATGGCTGCCAGCGGTTCCATGTGAAGATCTTTCTTGCACGACGGCAACAGGTGCGGATGGATGATCGCACCGAGATGGAATTCGGTCCCGCGGACGTGGCGGCCATCCATTCTGGGCATGATGCTTGGGTGGTTGAACGTGTTGATCGAGCTGGCGGACGTCGTAAGGCGACAAGAATGAGCCTTGTCCGGCGTCCCCGACGCAAGGGGGACAAGACTTGGCTGAGAATTCTGAAACTGCTTTCAGCAAGAAGTTAATTTTATGCACGTCGAAAAACACGTGCTTGGACCCGACGCATTCCGTTACTCACTGCATGAGCGAAGCCCGGAGTATGAGGCAGTCCAACGAAGGAGGGGACTATGAGAATCCCGAGGAAAGTCAACAAGTCTGTTCAGGCGCACTACACTCGCTCTGATCTGAGCAGTTTTGTCCTCACCGCACTCGAGAAAGCAGGAAAGAATTTGAAGCAACTCACGCCAGAAGACTTGGCACCCATTGATGAATTTCACATTCGCGGTCGGGCAGCAACGCTGGAGCTTGCTCAGGCTACAGGGGTCGACTCCTCGAAACATGTACTTGACATAGGAAGCGGAATTGGAGGTACATCGCGGTGTCTTGCCTGGGAATACGGGTGCCGTGTTACTGGCATCGACCTGACCGACGAGTACTGTCGTACCGCCGCTATGCTTGCGGACCTAATGGGTCTTTCCGAGCTTGTCAGCTACCGCCAAGGCGACGCGACAAGCCTGCCTTTTCCGGACGCTTCGTTTGACATCGTATGGACAGAGCATGTTGCCATGAACATCCCGGACAAACCGAAACTGTACCGGGAGATGTACCGCGTTCTCAAGCCGGGTGGTATGCTCGCGATCTACGACGTGCTCGCCGGAGATGCTGGCCCAGTGATTTTCCCAGTCCCTT
>NZ_ATNI01000098.1:0-1037 GCF_000511705.1 Thermus sp. NMX2.A1 | reverse complement strand
CCCCCCTTTCGGATATTCAATGCATACCCCCTTGACAAGCCAAAGGAAAAGGGGGCGCTTGGTGAGCTGTGGAAGCACACCAGACGCCCCCTTCCATCCTACCCCTGCCCCTGGAGGAACTGGTCCCCCTGCTCCAGGCATGGCTCCAAGCCCGCTTGCCAGAAGGGGAGAGAAAACCCGGCAGGCCCAGGACCTTCTCCGACCTCAGCCTCTTTCTCTTCCACCTGGTCCGCGCCCTCCTGGGCTTCTCCAGCGAACGCATGCGCCGGGAACTGGCCCGCAACCCTAGGCTCCGCAAGCGCCTCGGTCTAGAGCGCGTTCCCTCCTCTGCCACCCTCAGCGAGCGGAGCCGGAAGCTACCCTGGCCCCTCCTGCGGGGAGGGAAGCGGGTGGGCCGGGGGAGGCGGGTGCTGGCCATGGACGCCACCCTTCTCCCCGCCCAGAGGTCGGATGGGGAGGCGGCTTGGGGCGTGGGCTCGGATGGGGGCTGGGTTTATGGGTACAAGCTCCACCTCCTCGTGGACCTGGACACGGGGGAGGTGCTGGCCCTACGGGTGACCCCGGCCTCATGGCACGACTCCCCGGTGGGGCGGGGGATGCTCTGGGGGGTGGAGAGGTTTCCTGGGGAGAAGCCCCCCGTGGTGGTGGCGGACGCGGCCTACGAGGGGGAAGCCAACTTTCGGTTGACGAGGAGGCGAGGGATGCTTCTGGTGACGGGGCATAACCGGAGACGGGGAAGGCCAAAGGGGAGGGGGCGGCTTTTGAACCTGCGGCGGCGGGGGAGAGGTGCGTACCGGAGGCTTTTGGGGCGGCGGTGGGAGCTGGAGACGGTTTTTGGTCTGCTGAAGGGGCCGATGGGGCTGGTGGGGGCGGTGGGGAGGGTACGGGGGCTGAAGGCGGTGGCCCTGCAAGTGGAAGCTTGGGTGATGGCCTGGAGCGTGGTGGCCCAGCTTCTTGGGCAGGCGGGTCTGCCCATCACCCGGGTGTTGCGGGCGGTGGCGTGAGGTGAGTACGCAGGTGAATATCCGAAAAGGGGG
>NZ_ATNI01000097.1:0-738 GCF_000511705.1 Thermus sp. NMX2.A1 | reverse complement strand
TTGCGGGCGCAGCCCGTATCTGGTACCGGGGGTGATCCATGGACATGCTCAAGGTGGCCGAGGCCAGGCTCCAGGAGTTCACGGGCCGTTTTGCGAGCGTTTTCCCCCGATAAGCGCCTCCACCGACGGTTTGAAGAGGTGGTGCGGGGCGCCTTGGCCGCAGGCTCAGCCCGGGTGAGCGAGATGGTGGCCTCGCTCCCTTCTCCCCTCCAGAACCGCTTCCACCAGGCCAAAGCCCTTTACCGCTTCCTGTCCAACCCACGGGTGGAGGCAGAAGCCCTCCTTGACCGGGTCTATCAGGAGAGCGCGACTGCCCTGGAGGGTGAGGAGGTTCTGGTCCTCCTGGACCTGAGCCCGGTGGCCAAGCCCTATGCCCGGGCCCTGGAGGGGATAGCCCGGGTGGGGAAGGATAGGCGGCCCGGGTACGAGCTCCTCACCGCCCTGGGGTTGGACCCCGCGGGGCGGCTGGCCCTGGGGTACGCCCACCTGGTGGCCTACGGGGAGAGGGGGTTTGCCAGCCTGCCCAAGGAGGTGGAGGGAGCCATTGAGGCGGCCCGGGAGCGATTGGGGGGCGTGGGCAGGAGGCTGGTGTATGTGGCGGACCGGGGGTTTGACGACCGGAAGGTGTTTGGGCAGGTGCTGGCCCTGGGGGAGGAGTTCGTGGTGCGGGTCTACCGGGACCGGAAGCTTGGGGAGGGGGGTTCTCTGGCGAAGGTGGCTTCTTCCCTGGCCCTTCCC
>NZ_ATNI01000096.1:0-1273 GCF_000511705.1 Thermus sp. NMX2.A1 | reverse complement strand
GACATTCCGCACCCCTCTCCCTTGGCCTTAGGATTTTGGGATGGAAACCACACCCAACCTACAGGTGTACGACCTGGGCCACCTGGGCCTGGTGGCCAGCATCGTGGATCAGATAGGACTGGTACAGACCGTAGACCAGTTCGTGGGCCCAAGGCCGGGCGAAAAGGTCTCCACTGGCATGGCCCTCAAGGCCGCCATACTGAACGCCCTGGGCTTCGTCACCTCTCCCCTCTACCTCTTCGGCCACTTCTTCCAGGGCAAGCCCACCGAGCTGCTCCTGGGGCCCGGCATCACCCCCGAACTTTTGAACGACGACCGCATGGGCCGGATGCTGGACAGCCTGTACGCGGCCGGGGTCACCGAGCTGTTCGTGGAGGTGGCTAAATCTGCCCGCAGAGCCTTTCCCTTTCCCGTGCGGGCTCTTCACGTGGACTCCACCAGCTTTCACGTCCACGGGGTGTACGGGAGCGGGGAAGAGGGCCAGACCGATACGGGGGACGAGCCCCTGGTCATCCGCCTCACCCACGGCTACAGCCGGGACCACCGCCCAGACCTCAAGCAGTGGGTGATGAACCTGATCTGCGCCGATACCGGGGGGATTCCCCTGCTCTTCGCTCCTGGGGATGGGAACCAGTCGGATCAGGAGGCCTTGGTTCCCCTGCTGGCGCGCTACCGCCAGAGCCTGGAACTGGGGGAGGTGGTGGTGCTGGACGGGGCCAGCTACAGCCAGGAGAACCTGGGGGCCCTGCGGGGGTTCTCCTGGGTCATGCGGGTGCCGGCCACCCTAAAGGAGGCCAAGGTCCTGCTACGCGAGGAGTTACCCCAGGAGGCCTGGAGGCCTCTGCTGCCGGGCTACCGGGGGCTGGAGGTGGAGAGCGAGTACGGGGGTGTGCGGCAGCGCTGGCTGTTGGTGGAGAGCCAGGAGCGGGCCAGGATGGAGGAAGCGAGCCTCCAGCAGCGGATAGCGCGGGCCGAAGGGGAGGCGCGGAAGGTCCTGGGCCGGCTGACGGCTCGGACCTTCGCCTGTGAGGCGGACGCCCGGCGGGCCCTGAGCGAGGCCAGCGGCCGACTTCCTTTGCACCGGCTGGTCTACCTGGGAGTGCAGGAGGAACGCCAATGGGAGCGGGTGGGCCGACCGCGCAAGGGGGAGCGACCCTTGGCGGTGGTCTACCGCCTGCGGGCCCGCCTGGAGGTGGATCAGGAGAAGCTGGAGCGGGCGAGGCGGGGCCTGGGGCGATTCCTCCTGGCCACGAACGTGCTGGACCGGGAGGGG
>NZ_ATNI01000095.1:0-918 GCF_000511705.1 Thermus sp. NMX2.A1 | reverse complement strand
ATTCCTTCGTGTGCTACCTCATAGCTCCACCCCGGCCATCCTGAGCAAGACCCGACTCCGAATGAGGTTGTGAACCAGCAGAATGAGGTTTATTCGGGCTACCAGGCCCCAGTAGGACCGAGCCTCTATCCGATGAAGGCCCAAAGACCGCACCATCACGCTGAACCGGACCTCAATCCAGTTCCTGACCCTCCCCATCCAACCTCTCCACCCCGTCTCCACCACCTTCCCCCCACGAACCCGGTAGGGCGGGGTCTTGACGCCTTGGACCCAACGGAATCCCCGGTCCCCCAAGACCGCGGGGAGGTCCGCCACCAAGTCCCTCCCCCAGGTCTCCCGGGCATTTCCGGGGAGAAGGGCCCAGCGAAAAAAGAGGCCCCGCTCGTTCATGACCGGCATCAGCACGTAACCGCCGAACGCGCCCAGGGGCCCCACGCCTACGGCGGCTTCAGGAAGGGAGAGGCCGTGGATCCGGTGGCCGTGGGCCAGGGGGATGGGTTTGAGGTCCACCACCTGCAGAAGGCCTTGTCCCCCGGAAAGCCTTATGGCCAGGTGAGCTAACAACCCCTGGGCCTTTTGCAGGACCCGATAAAAGCGGGAGAGGTGGGGGAGGGAGGGGAAGTAGGCCTTGAGGGTGGTTTTAGCGGCCAGGTAGCCCTTGGCCAGGTCCTGGCCCTGCAGCAGGAGAAAGATGGCCAGGGCCAGGAGTTCAGCCAAGGTGGCTTTCTGGTGCCTTTGCTTTCTGGGGAGCTTGAACCCTTGGGCCTGAAGGGCCTTGAGCTCGTCGTCCACCCAGATGTAGATGGCCACGAGGAGGGTTTCTGCGTCAAGATAGTAGAGGGGGTGCTCTCGGTTTGGAAGCATAGCACCCCCTCTTTTTTCACATCCCAGGGGTTGGGGTCAAGTAGCACACGAAGG
>NZ_ATNI01000094.1:0-5170 GCF_000511705.1 Thermus sp. NMX2.A1 | reverse complement strand
AGCAAACCCCTGCGGCCCGGCACCCTGGCGGTGCCCGTGGACCCTGAGGGCCCCTTGGAGCCTGGGGGCTACCTCCTCCTGCCCGAAGCCGCCCGGCGGATCCTGGTGCGGGCCGCCCGCAGGGCCAGGGGCGGGATGCGGGTGGGCCTCGAGGGAAGGCGGCTCGGCCCAGCCCTCTTCCTCTGGGGCCCGGCCTTGGGGAAGGCCCAGGGCCCCCTGGCCCCCCTCCGCCCAGGGCCCCACGAGCCGGTGCTCCTGGCCTCACCCCTGGAGGCCCTCCTCGAGGCCGCCCAAGCCCTCGGGGAAGAGGCCTGGGCAGGGGTGGACTTGGAGGTGGCCCTAGTGGGCCGCCGCTGGGCGGTGCTGGGGGGCTTCCTGTACGGAGAGGGCCAAGCTTTCTTGGCTTTCCTGGACCCAAAGGAGGCGGAATGAGGCTGGGCCCAGGGGAGGCAGTCTTAGCTACAAGCTCCACTTGTGCAGGAGCTATGTAGCTAAGAACCCGGACTGGGGGGCCTTGCGGCCCCGCGGCCTTGGGCGAAAGGAGGCCCCATGGCCCTGAAGGAGCGCATGTTCGGCTTTCTGGGGAAGCTGGAGCGGGCCCTGGCCCTGGTGGAGGCGGGCAAGGTCCACCCCGTGGTGGGCAGGCCCCAGGTGTTTGTGGTGGAAAGCCAGGAGGGGCGGGGCCACTACCTGGTGGACCTCGAGGAGGAAACCTGCACCTGCCCCGCCTGGACCTCGGGCAAGACCCGCCCCTGCAAGCACCTCCTGGCGGTGGTGGTGCACCTGTGGCGGGAAGGGCAGGACAGGAGGGAGGAGGCCCGGCCCGGGGAGCGGCCCGTGGCCTGAAGGAGGGGGAAGGCGGCCCGGGGCCAAACCCCGGGCCCTTTCCTTTTGCGGAGGTGCCCTATGAGCTTGCGGGGAAGGCTTGCGGCCTTGGAGATGGCGGCCCGGCGAAAGGGGGAAGGGCTTCCCCCCTGGATGGGCCTCGAGGTACACGAGGTCCTCCGCTTGCGGCGGCGTGGGCGGATGCGCCGGGTCCTGAGGGAACTGGAGGGAAGGGGATGATGGAGTTCCTGATCCTCATGGCCCTCTTGGGCGGGCCCCTTCTGGTCATGACCCTCCTGGTGGGGGCCCTGGAGGAGCTCGGCATCCTCAAGCCCCCTTCCGAGGAGGACTGGCCTCACGGGGAGTGGCGGGGAAAGCTCCCCTGGCCCCTCTCCCTCTTTGAGGAGGAGGACGGGGGGGCCTAGCGGCCCCCCGGGAAGGTCCAGGAGGTGAAGGATGAAGAACCTCCTGGTAGGCATCTTGGCCCTGGCTACGGCCATCGGCGTTCCCGCCTTGAGGGCTTGGCGGGGAGAGGCCCCCTTCCCCACGCCGGAGGCGGGCCTTCTTTTTGCCCTCCTGGCCCTGGGCGGGGCAGTGCTGGTTTGGGCGGGAAGGAGGTAAGCGTGTTTGCGAAAACCGGGAAAGCCATCGTCAACCTGGCGGCCACGGAGAGGATCCGCCTCCTCAAGGACACCTTGGAGTTCTACGGCCTGGACGGGAGCGTGCACACCTGGGTGAACTTCCCCACCCCGGAGGAGGCGGAAAGGGCTTTCCGGCTCCTGGCCCTGGAGCTCGAGGCGAAGGGGCAGCTGCTGATGGCCTTGCAGGAGGCGGAGTAGGGGCTTGGGGGGGCTCAGGCCCCCCCGGCCCTAAGGCGCAAGGAGGTGAAGATGCAGGCGCAAGAGGCTCTGGCACGGCTCACGAGGCCCCTCTCGGCGGAGGAGATCGAGTGGAAGATCATCTCCTCCAAGGGCGGCACCACCACCATCGCCCCCTTCATCGATGCCCGGGCGGTGATGAGCCGCCTGGACGAGGCCTTCGGTCCCTTCGGGTGGCAGGTGCGCTACACCCCGGCCCAGGTGGGGAACGAGCACGGGGTGATCGCCGCCATCGCTATCAAGAACCCGGAAACCGGGGAGTGGATAGAGAAGCAGGATGGCGCAGGGGCCACGGACATGGAGCCCTTCAAGGGGGGCATTTCCGGGGCCCTCAAGCGGGCGGCGGTGGCCTGGGGGATCGGACGGGAGCTCTACCGCTACCCCCGTATCCTCATCGAGGGGGAGCACCGCTACATCCCCAAGGCGGTGCTGGAGCGCTTGAGCAAGCTCCCCGAGGCAGTGGCCCAGGGGAAGCCCCTGCCCGAGGTGATCCGCCTGAACGAGCGGGGGGAGAGCGTCAAGCGCTAGCTATGGGGGGCGGGTCCCTCCGCCCCCCTATGCTTGGTCCTGGGAAAGACATGGGCCTTCCCCTCGAGGGGCCTTTAGGAGCTTTTTAGGGCCTGTCCCTTTCCAGAAAAGAGGGGGTGGGGGCAAGCGGCCCAGCTTCCTTCGCGAAAGTGAGATTTCGCGAAGATAGAGAGGCCCGTTCCTGACGCAAAAACGGGGCACCCCGGTTTTGGGGTGCCCCGCTCCCCCGTGCGGCCGGGAGCACGCCGTGGCTGGCCATATGGCTGGCCTCTGCCGCCACGATGAGGCCCGTGGCCGCCACGCCCCGCCTCTCCCAGCGGCGCTCTCCGGGAGAGGACCGGAGGCGCAAGAAAGCGGTGGACGCGGGTACTTCCACGGGGGCGACTCCCTTCCCCGCCCTTAGCCCCCTGGGTGCTACCGAGCTTCCCCTAGGGGGACCCTCCCTTCTCCTCCAGAGGAGGGGGGCGACTCCGCCACCGCTGGAGAGGCGCCCCGGAAGGGCCGTCTTGAGGATAGCACGGGGGCGAAGGGTTCGGGGGCGCGCGTCTTACCCAGGAAGAGGGGGAAAGGCGGCGGTTCCTGGGTAAGAACGCCCAGGACTTCTACACCCTCCCCCCATCCCCAAAGCCCTCTAGGCCCTTTCTAACCCCTGTCGTTTTCCAAGTAGCTCTCCAGGCCCAGGAGGTGGCCGATGAGGGCCGCCGCTTCCTCTCGGGCCAGGTCAGAAAAGTCCTCTGCCTCCACCCTTCTTCCGGTCTCCTCGCTCAGAAAGCGATTGGCGTAGTCGAGGAGCTCCCCTTCCGTCATCCCGAGCCTCTTCCCCAGCCACCGGATGTACCGCAACTGCTTCGGCGTGGGGGGCTTCCTCACCCCTTCCTCCTTCCGAGGAAGAGCAAAAGGCCGAGGAGGAACCCCGCCCACCCCACGGCCAGGAGGAGCCTGGCCTCTTCTTCGGGCAGGAAGGACACGAAGTCCCCTCGGGTCTGGCAAGGGAGGGTGAAGGCTAGGACGAAGAGCCCCCCGAGGGCGAGGAGGCCTCCCAGGAGCTTTCTGGGAGAGGTGGGCCTCCTCTCGGAGAGAGCCCAGAGCAGGACCAGGTTGGCCGAGAGGCTACCGGCGAAGACCACCACTTCCGTTGGTGTCCATCCAGGACTACAGGCCAGCATCCCTCCTCCTTTCCAGGACGGTCTCTACCCGCTCCACCCCGAAGTGCGCCTGGGCGAGGGGAAGGAGGAGCCTCCTTCCAGCCCCGCCCTCCTCCCTCCCACACGCCCACTCCCCGGAGCCCCTTCCCCCGGGTGAGGTGGGGGGGTATGAGGACTTTCTCGCCGGGCTTCATGGAGCTATGGTAGGCCCTTCGCCCTCTGCCCGGGCCTCGAGGTCTTCCTCGGAGGGGAGGGCCAGGGCCTGGTGGAGGACGCGCCCGTCGGCCTCTCCTTCTAGGCGAGGAACCTCTTCTCCTTGGGCGCGAGCCCCTTCGCCTGCAGCCTCTCCCGGGCCTCCTCCAGGAGGAGCTTCCACGCGGCCTCCTCGCCTAGCCTGGCGAGGGCGGCTTCCTCCAGGGCCTCCCACGGGAGGCCGCTTTCGGTGTACTCCTCCCAGAGGAAGAGCACGGCGATCTGGAAGGGGGTGAGCCCCTTGCCCAGGAGCCGGAGCACCCGCTCCTCCTCTTCCGGGGAAAAGTCCTTCTCCCTTCCCCCGAGGAGGCGGTAGGGGACCTCCACCAGGATCCCCGGGAGCTCCCGGGCCACGGCGAGCCGCACCCACTTCGGCACCTTCTCGTGGGGCTTCTCCGGTAGCCTCTCCTCCTCTTCTCGGAGGCTCCTGGGCTTCACCGGGGCCTTCCCGGCCACGGCGTAGGCGTAGAGCTTGACCAGCATGTCGCGGGCCTCCTCAGGGAGACCCCTCCTTCGGATGTCCTCTAGGACCATCTCTACCAGCACGGTTCACCTCCTCGTTGCCCTCCCTACTACAATGTTCGCATGGACCTGGAGGGCGCTTACAACCTCGGCTTCCTCTCCGGCTTTCTCGTAGGGGTCTTTGCCGCCCTCTTCTCCCGCCCCCTGGCCCTCTTCCTCTTCGACCTCCTCCTCGAGGTGGACCGGAGGGTGTCCCGCAAGCTCAGGGCCCTGTGGGCGGCGAGGAAGGCCGGGCGTTAGTGGAAAACTTATTCCCCACGTGGGGAACGGGCTTTCCTAGGACCAGAAGCCCCGCCAGGACGCTCTCCAGGCTTCCCGCCTCCACGGGGCGGTAGCTCTCCCCGGGCGGGGACTCCACGTAGACGGCGTCCACCAGGTTGGCCGCCAGGTGCCCCCGCCGCCCCTTGAGGGGCGGAAAGCCCGGGAGGGCGAGGCCCTCCACCCAGCCCGAGCCCTCGAGGAGGTCGAGGCCGAGGAAGCGGGCCATGGCCGCCACCTCCTCCTCGGAGGCCTCGGCGATCCGCCTCCTGATCCGCCTCGCCGCCTCCCGCTTGGTGAGGGGGTAGTCCTCCCCCACCTCCTCCGCCACCCAGTCGGGGGCCTCCATCACCTCCTCGTCCTCCCCCACCTTCTCCCCCGGCTCGTAGGGGGCGAGCCAGAAGGCGGGGAGGCTGTCGCCCTCCATGTAGACCTCGACCTCCAAGCTATTCCGGTCCAGCACAAGCCTCATCGTCATCCTCCTCATCCCTAGGCCCTCACCAGAAGGCCCAGGGCCTCGGCCACCAGACCTGCGAGCCGTCTGGCGGCGGCCTCCTCGTCCTCCCCGGTGGCCTCCAGGTGGACCACGCCTCCCCCTCCGAGGGGAAGGACCCTGGCCCAGGCTCGCTTTCCCTCCTGGAAGGCCACCCCCACGGGCACCTCCTCCCACCACAGGGAGACGCCCTCGGTGCCCGAGAGCACCTTGAGCCCTAGAGCTTTCATGGCCTCTTTCAGCGTCTTCACCTCCTTGATGTTAATGTT
>NZ_ATNI01000093.1:0-1454 GCF_000511705.1 Thermus sp. NMX2.A1 | reverse complement strand
TTAACCCTACGGATCTGGACCCTTCCATTCTCCTCTCCGACCTGAAAGAAATCCCGCCACTCTCCCTTACGGCCCTCGGCATAAGGGTTCTCCCCCAGGGGGATGGCCACCCTCTTCCCCTTCTCCAGGGTGGCCAGATGGAGCCAGGCGGGGAAGTGGGTGGCTTGTTTCCCCCTTCCCCTTCCCCTGGGCTCGTAGCGGACCACCTTCCCATCCAGGTGCATCTGGATGCGGTGCATGCCGGGCCAGGTAAGTTCCTTCCTGGCCCGGCGGAACAGATGGAGTAGGAGGCGCAGGTCCTCGGGGGTGGCCTGGAGGGTTTTGGTCCTTTCCCTGCCGCTCTCGTCTTTCCGTACAACCTTAAAGACCAGCGGTTGCCCTTCGGCCAGGGCCTGGCGCACCTCGGGCTTCAGCCAGGCCTCCCGGGAGTTGAGAAGAAGGAGCACCTCCCGCTTCTCCCTGGGAAGGGAAGAGCCAAGAAGAATCTCCCGTACCCTGTTCTTCAGGTGCTCCAGGTGCCCCTTGAGCATGTCCACCACCTGCTGGGAGCACACCCACAGGTAGCGGTCGGAGAGGGGGCTTTCAAGGTAGCCCCCTTGGGGCTGACCAACGCTTGTGGGGTCCAGGAAACGGGAGAGGCTACCTTCCTCAAAGAAACGGCGCAGGTGGAGGCGTTGGATCCCTTCCGCCGCCCTGCGGTACTGGCGGAGCACCTGAAGAACCTTCTCCTCCTTCCCCCGGTTCATGGCGTGGGGGAGGAGGTAGCTTCCGTAGATTTCATCCGTTCGCTTCCCGCGTTTCATCCACCAGCTCCGAGACGATCTTGCGGGCTTTCCTTTTCCCCCTCAAACCGTACAGCCTTGCGGCAAACGAGTAGATCACCGCCACGAAGTCTTCAATGAGATCCGCCCTGGGAGTGTCCGCCTCGTTCACCACCTCCACCCGCTTCCCCTGCTCATGGAGAAGCAGTTCCAGATAGTGAAAGCCGAAACGGGTCAGGCGGTCCCTGTGCTCTACCAGGAGCACCCCGTAGTCTTTCTCCAAAAGCAGTTTTTCCAGACGAGGCCTGCGATCGTTCAGACCCGAAGCCACTTCCTTCACCACCCGCACCACCCGGTAACCCCTGGCAGCGGCATAGTCCTGGAGCCTCTGGACCTGGCGTTCCAGGTCGTCCCTGGCCTCGTGCACCGAGACCCGGGTGTAGATGGCCGCAGCATCCTGGGGGAGCCTAACCTCTTCCTCTTCCTCAAGAACCAGGATGGTGCCCGTGGGTAGCTGGATGGCCCTGGCAGGCAGAATCCCTTGCTTGAACCACTTCCAGGCGGTGCGGTAGGGAATCCCGTGCTTTCTGGCCCAATGGGACAGCTTCACCCCTATCTCTCCGCCTTTACCTTAACACAGAAGAGGATAGACGTCAATAACAGACCACAACTTTGGCAACCGGTATCAGGACC
>NZ_ATNI01000092.1:0-765 GCF_000511705.1 Thermus sp. NMX2.A1 | reverse complement strand
GGGGTACCAGGATTAGGAAGGAGGTACCCCGTGGACCAGGATACCTTGCAGGTGATGCTAAGGGAAGCGGTGAGGCAGACGGTGACCGAGGTCTTGCAGATTCTCCTGGACGCCGACCGGGAAGCCTTCTTGCGCCAGCACGGGGGACGCAAGAACGGCTACTACCCCCGCAAGCTGGAGACCGCCTTTGGCCAGGTGAAGCTGGCCATCCCCCGGGATCGGGAAGGGAAATACTATCCCAGCCTCCTTCAACCCTATGCCCGCCGTCAGGTGGACGTGGGGGAGGTGGCCATTGCCCTTTACGCCGCTGGGGTGAGTCAACGCAAAGCGGCGGAGGTGATGAGCCTCTTGCTGGGCCACCGGTACACCCACGAAACCATCAGCGCCATCACCGACCAGGTGCTGGAAGCGGCCGAGGCTTTCCAGAAGCGGCCTTTGCCGGAGGAGATGGCCTTTGTTTACCTGGATGGCTTTTTCTTGAAGGTGCTCAGGGAGGGACTTGGGGTGGAGAGGGCGGCCGTATACGTGGCCCTGGGGGTGACCCCCAAAGGGGAGAGGCAGGTTCTGGGCTGCAAGATAGCCTTCGGCTGACCTGGCTCCTTCCCACGGAGAACGCCCATGCCTGGGGGGAGGTGCTGAAGGAGCTTTGGGAAAGGGGGCTAAGGCGGGTGTTGCTGTTGGTCACCGATGGTCTACCTGGGATAGAGGAGGCCATCAGGAGGGTTTATCCCATGGCGGGGTGGCAGCGGTGCGTGGTGCACATGG
>NZ_ATNI01000091.1:0-915 GCF_000511705.1 Thermus sp. NMX2.A1 | reverse complement strand
CCTTCGTGTGCTACCTCATATCTCCACCCCAGCCATCTTGAGAAGCACCCGGCTCCGAATCAGGTTGTGCACCAGCAGGATGAGATGGACCCGCGCCACCAAACCCCAATACGACCGCACCTCCATCCGGTGAAGCCCCAAAGACCTCACCATCACGCTAAACCGCGTCTCAATCCAGTTGCGCACCCTCCCCATCCAGGCTCGCCACCCCGTCTCCACCACCTTCCCTCCCCTGAGCCGGTAGGGCGGCGTCTTCACTCCCTGGACCCAGCGAAAACCCCGGTCCCCAAGAACCGCAGGCAAACCCTCAAGGACCTCCCTCCCCCAGGTCTCCCGGGCATTCCCGGGCAGAAGAACCCAGCGGAAAAAGAGGCCCCGCTCGTTCATCACCGGCATGAGGGCGTATCCGCCAAAAGCCCCCAGGGGTCCTTTCCCCACCGCGGCCTCAGGGAGGGAGAGGCTGTGGATGCGCTGTCCGTGGGCCAGGGGAATGGGCTTCAGGTCCACCACCTGTAGCAAGCCTTCTCCTCCGGAGAGCCTGAGGGCGAGGTGGGCCAGGAGCCCATGAGCCTTTTGAAGGACCCGGTAGAAGCGGGAGAGGTGGGGGAGGGAGGGGAAGTAAGGCTTCAGGGTAGTTTTGGCGGCGAGGTAGCCTTTGGCGAGGTCCTGGCCCTGGAGGAGGAGGAAGATGGCGAGGGTTAGGAGCTCTGCCAGGGTGGCCTTTTGGTGCTTTTGCTTTTTTGGGAGCTTGTGACCTTGGGCGACGAGGGCCTTGAGTTCGTCATCCACCCAAACGTAGGTGGCTACGAGAAGGGTTTCTGCGTCAAGATAGTAGAGGGGGTGCTCACGGTTTGGATGCATAGCACCCCCTTTTCTTTCACACCCTAGGGGTCCAGATCAAGTAGCACACGAAGG